>DRKE01000156.1 GCA_011051925.1 Deltaproteobacteria bacterium | reverse complement strand
CTATCGGAGCGTGGA
The DNA here is from genome assembly GCA_011051925.1 of Deltaproteobacteria bacterium. GTDB lineage: Bacteria > Myxococcota_A > UBA9160 > UBA9160 > UBA4427 > UBA4427. Next base: position 3,442 of record DRKE01000156.1, on the reverse strand, counting down.
CGGTCTCGAGATCTGGGTGGGGCGGAGCGACGAGGGCAACGACCTGCTGACGACGCGTTTCGCACGGGGCAAGGACCTCTTCTTCCATCTCGACGGCGCGCCCGGCAGCCACGTCGTCCTGCGCACGGAAGGGCGCGACGATCCGCCGCCGGAATCCGTGCTCGACGCGTGCGAGCTGGCCGTGCATTTCTCGAAGCAGAAGCATGCGGGTCGGGCGGATGTCCACGTCGTGCCGATCAAGAACGTGAAGAAGCCGAAGGGGGCGAAACGCGGCCTGGTTCACGTCACGGGCGGGAAGACCGTCCATCTCCGGCGGGAACCCGCGCGACTCGAACGACTGCTGGCTTCGAGAATCGACGACTAGCACCGATTCTTCGGGTGCCGGGGCGGCTCGGGAGGGCGTCGGGTCGGATCGTCCGGGATCGCCGGCCGGCCACGCCGCACCGTCAGGCGGCGTGGGGCCCGTCATCCGTATCTGCGCGAGCGGAAGAGAGCGGTGCGGTCGGGTTTTCGTGAAATCAAGCGCAGGCGCAACCCTCGATTCGTCATGCCGCGCGTTCGAAAGACGTGCGTCCGTTCCACGAACCCCGGCCGCCCTGTGAGCGCCGAGCCATTCACGAAAACCGGACCGTGCCGATCTCGCGTCCCCAGCAGGACCAGAAGTGCCGGATCGAGGTTCGGGCGTCTTCCGGGGAAGGCGGTCGTCAGGCTGCGGAGCTTCCGTCCGGTGGGTGGCGGAAGCGGAGCAGGGCGGGCAGGACGATCAGGTTGCTGGCGACCGTGAGGATCATGCCGATCGTGAGCACGATGCCGAGGCTCGCGACGCCACGATGCGAGGACAGGGCGAGGGTGCCGAAGCTGACGGTCGTCGTGAGGGCGCTGTAGAAGACCGCGCGGGCGGTCGTGCTTTCGAGGATGTCACCCGGTCGGGTCGCGCGGTGGAGACTCTCGGCGCGATGGACGAGATGGATGCCCGAATCGACGCCGATGCCCAGCAGGAGCGGGATGACAACGACGTTCGCGAAATTGAAGGCGATCCCGAAGGTCGCCATCAGGCCGATCGTGAGCACGTTGCTGAGCAGCAGCGGGGCCAGCACGAGCAGGACGGGGACGACGCGCCGCCAGAGCAGGAAGAGCAGCGCCGAGATCAGCACGATCGCATACACGAGGGCCTGGCGGAACGAGTCGTGGGTCGCCTGGGCGAAGGCGACCATGTTCATCGGCAGTCCGGTCGCGTTCGGAACGACCTTCGCGACATCGAGAGCGAAACGGGTGAAGGCGGCCTCGTCCGTCAGCACTTCGGCCGGAAAGATCTGGACCCGGGCGCGCCCGTCAGGTGTCAGCATCCGATCACGGAGCTGGGCCGGCAGGTCTTCGATCCCGATCGGTTCGACGAAGGTCGCTTCGCGGAGGCGATCGAGCTGGTTCTCGAGACCGCTCAGCAGGATGTATTCCAGCCGGGCGAGGGCTTCTTCGGGATTCCCGTCGCGCTCGACCCGGGCGAGGAATTCGTCGAGGCGATCGCGCAGCGTGCGCATGCTCCTTCCGAGCACGCTCTGGTCCGCGTCGATCGACGGGTCCCGGAGGATGTCACGCAGGGAGCGGAGCGCTTCGACCTGTTCCTCGGGCGTCGGTTTCTCGTGATCGGTCGGGGCGGCAGCCGGCACGTCGAGCATCAGCCCGACGTCTTCCAGGATCTCGATCTTCTCTTCCTGATCCTTCGGAATGTAGTCCTCGATCGTGATGGCGGTATCGACGACGTCGAGCTTCTCGACCTTCCGCGCGATCTGCTCGGCGGACTCGATGTCCTTCGCGATCGTGTCCATCGGCCAGGGCGAACGCAGGCCCTTCTCCTCGAGCAGCTCGTTGAAGACCTGGACGCTCTCCGTCTCCGGGTTCCGCATACGGATCACGTTCGAGTCGAAGGTCACCTTCGTGGCCTGCCAGGCGCCGAGAACGAAAAGGAGGGCCGCGACCGCCGTGACGACGGTCGGGTATCGCGAGAAGACCCGCCACCAGGTATTGCGGAAGGTCATCTCATGCAGCACCTGTCGGGAGGGATCGATCCGACAGACGGTCGAGAGCAGGGCTGGAAAGAGCGTCGTCGTGAGGAGCAGGTTGATCATCATGCCCGAGCCGGCGATCAGGCCGAGCTGGGCGACGCCGAGATTGTCGGTCGGGATGAAGACGTAGAAGCCGATCACGGTCGTGAGGGTGCAGAGGATGAGGGAGCTGCCGACCTGGTCGATCGCGTAGTCGAGGGCGCGGGCATGGGCTTCGGGATCCGCCGGGTCCGGTTGGCGGCGCAGGCCATCGATATAGGCCATGCCGATGTGGATCGTGAAGTCGACGCCCAGGCCGATGAAGAGGATGCCGAAGGCGATGCTGATGATGTTGAGCGCGCCGACCGCAGCGGCGGCGAAGGCGCCGGTCCAGACGAGGCCGGCCAGGAGCGTGATGATCGCTGCGAGGACCAGACGCCACGAATGAAAGGCACGCAACAACACGAACACGACGAAGAAGAACGTGACGACCCCGCCGAGACCGATGTCCCGCATCAATCCCATCATCTCTTCGTAGTTCAGGACCGGGTTGCCCGTGATGCGGACACGGATGCCGTGCTCCGGATCGAGCTCGGTCTCCTTCGCGATGCGCCGGATCTCGGAAGTCGGACGCGCGGCGGCGAAGAGACTGTCGAAGTCGAGGACGGGATCGACCACGATGATCCATCGGTTCACGGTTTCGATCGCCGAGCCACGCAGCAGGATCTCCTCCCAGGAGACCGCGAGGGGAAACTCCTGGTAGGCCTCGACCGTCGCTTCGCCGATCCGGTCGAGCAGGACCGACAGATCCTCGACGGGCGCATCGGAATCGGCCCGCTCCTGGATCGCGTATTGGATCAGGGACGCGAGATTCGCGACCGTCGGATCGCGTTCGAGAGAGGCCAGGATGGGTTGGACCTGGGACATCTGGAGTGCGAACTCGTCGAGGTCGTCGAGATCCCGATAGAGAAGACCGTTCTTCTCGAAGAAGGGACCCGAACCCGGGATGTAGACATCCTTGAAGAGATCGGGTCTTCGCGAGAGCGCCTTCTGGAGCGTTTCGGCGGCGTGTCGGGCGACTTCGGGCGTCTCTCCATCGACGACGACGAGGATCACGTTCTCGATGTTCGGAAAGCTCTTCGTGAAGGCGAGATAGTTCTGGCGGGCTTCGAGGCGTTCCGAGACGAGGGCGACGTTGTCGGAGTTGATCCCGAGGTGGAAGGCCGCATACGCGAAGAGGGCGACGGTCAGGACGCCGATCAGGCCGATCACGCTGCGGGCCCGTTCGTCGACGGCCCGGACCCAGCGGACGAGGGCGCTCCGCAGGAAGGCTTCGATTCGATCCATCGCGCGCTCCATCTCGGAATCGGAACCCGGAGGGTCGCCGCCAGGTCGCGTCG
>DRKE01000155.1 GCA_011051925.1 Deltaproteobacteria bacterium | reverse complement strand
GGAACGGGCCCGGCGAGGGGCCGACGGAGGCCACGATCCATGCGAATCGAATCCCTTCTCTACGCGACCCTCAATCCGATCGTGCGCTTCCTGCTTCGCTCCCCGATCCACGGAATCGCGAGCAGGAATCTCTGCCTCCTCTCCTTTCGGGGTCGGCGATCGGGACGGCGCTACACGACACCGCTCAGTTTCGTTCGGGAGGGCGGAAGGAAAGGCCGGAAGGTGCTGCTCCTTTCGAGCCACAACACGCGTTGGTGGAAGAATCTCCTGGACGAGCCGGCCGAAGTCGAGATCGAGATCGCACGCGAGGTCCATCGCGGTCTCGCACGGGCGCATGTCGAGGACAGCGGGCCCTTCCGCGACGGCGTCCGGCGATTCCTCACGGCCCTCCCGTGCGACGCGCGCGTCTACGGCATCCGCCTCGACCGCGAGAAACGGCCCCTCGAAGAAGACATCGGGTCAGCCGCGGGGCACGTCGTGCTGGTCGAGGTCGAACTCACGGGCGCCGCGGAACGATGATCCCCCTCCGCTGAGCCGGGACTTCTTCGTCCAGGATCCGGATCAGTCGTCCTTCGGCCAGGTCCTGTCGGGACAGCGAGTCGGGACCGGCCAACAAGACGAGTCACGTGTCGCAGAGCTTCGTTCCGAGGGGACCTGGATCCGCGAGCGGCCCTTCGCGAATGGCGACCGACGGTCGCGCAGGGGTGGAAGAATCTTCGCGGCGGCCGCCTCGTCGAAATCCAGGGGGGCGGTCGCTCCGTGCCGGCCCGAGCCCGCGTCCTGGACCCGGCGATTGAGGACGCGGGTGCCGCGTTCCACGCCTTCCTGACGCGGAATCCGCGAACCGCGTCGAAGCTCCATCACGTAGAGGTCGGTCGCGACGGAACGCTTCGCGAGGAAGACGTCTCGCGAGAACTGCCCGAGTCCGTCGTCGTTCGGCTCGAGCCCCGGGAACGCGCGACCGCCTGAGACGCGGGACAGTGGGCGCTCTTCCCGGGTCGCTGGAACCGCCCCATCCACCGTCACCCCAGGGGAACCGGGAATCGAGAGACATAATCAATATTCTGTTTAGTTGAAATACTGATTCTGGTTTGTCATATTATCGCCTATGGACACTCCGGATACACCACGCCATCGCGCCCGGGCGCTCCGTGAAGGGGTCTACCGCGACGCCGTCTGCGAGGCGGCGGAGGAACTCTTCGCCGAACATGGAATCGAGGCGACGAAGGTCGACGAAATCGCAGCGGCGGCCGGCATCTCGATCGCGACGCTCTATTCGGTCTTCGAGGGGGGCAAGAACGAGGTCATCCGCCAGATCCATCGGGAGCGCCTGGCGGAACTCGTACGCTTCGCGACGGAAGAAGTGGCTGGGGCGGGATCGGCTGCCGAACGGCTTCGCCGCGCCACACGCTCCTCGGTCGCCTTCTTCACCGCCCATCCCCACTACCTCCGCATGCATCTGCGGGAAGGACACGCCTGGTGCATGCCCGAGGCCGTCGCCGCACGAACCCGGGAAGGCGCGGAGAGCTGGAGTGATGGCGTGGGGGCGATGATCGAGATCATCGCGAGCGGCGTGGCCCGGGGCGAGTTCTGCGCGAACGACCCCCGACGCGCGGGCAAGGCGGTGGTCATGCTCCAGCAGCTCCATCTCGCGGACTGGATCGAGGCCGGCGGAAAGGAGTCGCCCGACGCGGTCTTCGCTCGCTATTGGACCGACGTCGAGGCGCTGCTCCGAGCCGATCGGGATCCGGAAACCCGCGCCCCGGACGGAGCGGAATGATCGAAAGGGAGAATCGAATGGAGCGGAACGATCTCGAGGTGGCGATCATCGGCGCGGGAATGTCGGGACTCCTGATGGGGATCCGGCTGCAACAGGCCGGCATCGAGCGCTTCCGGATCTTCGAGAAGGCCTCCCGGATCGGGGGCACCTGGCGGGAGAACACGTATCCCGGACTCACGTGTGACGTGCCCTCCTTCTTCTACTCGTACAGCTTCGAGACGAACCCCGATTGGAGCCATCGCTTCGCGCCCGGACCCGAGATCCAGGCCTACTTCGAGCGCGTCGCTGCGAAATACGACCTCGATCGCTACATCGAATTCGATACCGAGATCCGCGATGCGCGATACCAGGCCGGCGCCTGGACGATCGAGACCCAGAAGGGAGAGGAGATCCGGGCGAAATTCCTCGTGATGGCGACGGGGCCGCTGCATCACAAGCACATCCCGGACATCCCCGGCCTCCAGAGCTTTGCGGGAGCCGCCTTCCATACCGCCGCCTGGGACCATGACGTCCCCCTCGAAGGCCGGCGGATCGGCATCATCGGGACCGGCTCGACGGCCGTCCAGGCCGTGACGCCGCTCTCGAAGCTGGCGAGCCAGCTCACGATCTTCCAGCGCACCGCCCAATGGATCTACCCGATCGGGAACGTGGCCTACACCGATGCCCAGCGCGCGCGCAAGCGGCGCTTCCCCCTTCTCTCGAAGCTGACACGCCTCTGGTACAAGCAACTCTTCGAAGCCTCGTCCGCCGCCGTCGTGAAAGAGGGCTTCTTCCGGCGGCGCCTTCAGCAGGGCTGCAAGGATCATCTGGCGACCGTCGCCGACCCCGAATTGCGTCGGAAGCTCACACCCGACTACGAGCCCGGCTGCAAACGACTGGTGATGTCGACGGATTTCTACGACTCGGTCCAGAAGAAGAACGTCCACCTCGAGGTGTCACACATCCATCAGATCGAACCCGAGGGCGTGCGGACCGAAGACGGACAGCTCCACGAACTCGACGTGCTCGTCCTCGCGACGGGCTTCGATCCCCACGCCTGGGGCGTCGAGCAGGTCGTGGGAGCGGAGGGCCGGAGTCTCGCCCAGGCCTGGAAGGAGGGGACCCGCACCTATCGCTCGATCGCGATGCCCGGCTTCCCGAACCTCTTCTTCCTCGCGGGTCCGCAATGTCCCCTGGGCAACATCTCCGTGATCGACGTGTCGGAGACCCAGGCGGACTACATCCTCCGAACCATCCAGAAGCTCGACCGCGAGGGGTTCGAGTCGATCGAAGTGACGCGTGAGGCGACGGAGGCCTTCAACCAATCGGTCAAGGAAGCCATGAAGGGCACGCTCTGGGTGACGGGGTGCAAGAGCTGGTACCTCGACGAATCGGGCGACCCGGTCCTCTGGCCCTGGTCCGCGCGGCGCTTCCATCGGGATCTCGCGCGACCGGACTATGCCCACTACCAGCTTCGCCGAGCCGCCTGACG
>DRKE01000154.1 GCA_011051925.1 Deltaproteobacteria bacterium | reverse complement strand
GCCGGTGGATCTCTCGAGCGTCCGGTACATCATCTCTTCCGGAGTGATGTGGACACGCGAGGTCAAGGAGGCCCTGCTCGAATGGAATGATTTCACGCTGATTGACGCGATGGGGAGCTCCGAGGGTTCGATGGGGACCCAGGTCACGACCCGGGGAAACGTCGGCGAGACCGCGAAATTCGCGATGGGGCCGGCCACGAAGGTCTTCACCGAAGAGGGTCGCGAGGTCGTGCCCGGCTCCGGGGAGGCGGGAATGGTGGCCGCGGGAGGGGCCGTTCCCATCGGATACTACAAGGACGAGAAGAAATCCCGGACGACGTTCCGGGAGATCGGTGGCGTCCGCTACTCGTTTCCCGGGGATTGGGCGCGCGTCGAGGCGGACGGGACCCTCACGCTCCTGGGCCGTGGCTCGAACTGCATCAACACGGCCGGAGAGAAGGTCTATCCCGAAGAGGTCGAGGAAGCGGTGAAGGCCCACGAGGACGTTTTCGATTGCCTGGTCGTCGGGGTCGACGACGAGAGATTCGGTCAGCGCGTGACGGGCGTGGTCTCCCTCCACCCGGGACGTGAGGTGGCGCCCGAGGATCTGATCCGGTTCACGAAGACGAGACTCGCAGGCTACAAGGTTCCCAAACAGCTCTTTCTCGTCGACCGCGTCGAGCGGGCACCCAATGGAAAGGCGGACTACAAGTGGGCTCGGGCGGCGATCGAGGAACGTCTCGCGGGTCGATGAGATTCTCGGTCCAGCTCCCCGTCGATCGGGTCGACGAGGGCCCGGAATTCGTTTCGGCCGAGGCGATCGGCGAGATGGCCCGCGCGATCGAGCGGGCGGGCTTCGATGCCTGTTTCGTGACGGAGCATCCCTTTCCTCCGGATGGCTGGTTGAGGCGTGGCGGCCACCACGCGCTCGATCCCTTCGTTGCGCTCTCGATCGTGGCGGCGGCGACGCGAACGCTTCGGCTCCACACGAACATCCTCGTTCTCGCCTACCGGAATCCCTTCATGGCAGCCAAGGGGATATCGAGTCTCGACGTCGCCTCGGATGGAAGGGTCATCGTCGGTGTCGGCGCGGGCTATCTCCAGGGCGAATTCCGGGCGTTGGGGGCGGAGTTCGACGGCCGGAACGACCGCTTCGACGAAGCGCTCGTCGCGATGAAGGCCGCCTGGACGGGCGAGTCGGTGGAACTCTCGTCGGGGACGTGGCAGGTCGAGGGCAACACGATGCGCCCGCCGCCGATCCAGCGCCCGCATCCTCCGATCTGGATCGGCGGAAACAGCCCGCGTGCGATTCGACGCGCCGTCGATCACGCCCAGGGATGGAGCCCCTTTCCCCTGCCGAGGGCGGCCACGCGGCATACGCGGACCCTGGCGATCGAATCGATCGACGATCTGAAAGCGGGTATCGAACGGATGGAGCGGATTGCAGAGCAGTGCGGACGCAGCGCTCCGCTCGACGTGAACTTCGTGCCCTTCGGTCTCGGGATGAACGCTTCGGCGATTCCCGAACACGACCCGCTTCGCGAACAATTCGCGGAACTCGAGTCGATCGGCGTGACCTGGCTGAGCATCGGTCTGCCAGCTCCGAGCCGTTCCGGCTACCTGGAGGCGCTGGCCGAGTTTTCCGAGACGTTCATCGTCCCGGGACGATGAAGGGGCGCCGATCGAAGGAGCGTCGCGAGGTCGGTCCGTGGGCGTTCCGTCGGCGTCGGGTGACGGACAGCCGGGCACTTCCAGCGGTGAAAAGCCCGCGTGGAGTGAATCCTTGAGCAGACGGCCCGGGATCAGCACGACTCCTGGGCCGGAAACTCGATCGATCGCGTCGGCAGCAACCTTGAAATCCACTCACATCGTGGTCGAATTCCTCGATTCATCTCCTTGCGTCATACAGTGACCGCGAGGTGAGGCCGATTGAGAGTTTCGCGGACATCATCCCGTGTTAATGTTCGCAGGGAATCCACCTAGGCCCACACGGTTGGTTTTTGCGCAATGAGTCGCTCGCTGGTCCTGTTCGCCCATCTCCTCATCGTCTGGCTCCTGTTGTCGGGACACTACGACCCGACCTTGATCACGTATGGCGTCCTCAGCAGCATCGGGGTGGTGGCGCTCGTCGCCCATCTCGGAATCCTCGACGACGAGGCCCTTCCGGTCCATATGGGCATTCGGCCCTTTTTCTACGTTCCTTGGCTGCTCAAGGAAGTCGTCCTCGCGAATCTCGCCGTTGCGAAGGTCATTCTCGACCCGAGGCTTCCGATCCATCCCCGGATCCTGCGCATTCGCGTCGGCCAGAAGACGCATGTCGGCCAGGTGATCCATGCGAACTCGATCACCCTGACGCCGGGGACGATCACGCTCGACGTCCGGGATGGACATTTCCTCGTTCATGCCCTCACGACGGATTCAGCGGAAGGGCTGCTGAGCGGCGAGATGGACCGGCGCGTTTCCCATCTCGAGGCGAATGGAGCGCGTCGGGAAGCGCGTCGGAAGTCTGGCCAGGAGGGTTCGGCGTGAACGTATTCGTGGTCGGAATGATCGGCGTGTTGACAACGATGTTGCTCGCGTTGACACGCGCCTTCATGGGGCCGACCGTTTTCGATCGCGTCCTGGCCGCGAACATGTTCGGAACGAAGACCGTTCTCCTGATCGCGGTCAGCGGTTTCCTGACGGGGCGACCCGAGTGGCTCGACCTCGCTCTTCTCTACGCGCTGATGAATTTCATCGGCATGATCGCCCTGCTCCGGTTCTCCAAGTTCCAGAACCTGGCTAGCGACGAGCAGGCCAAGTAGTGGAACTCGCTCGAGAAATCGCCGTCTGGGCCTGCATCGTGGGGGGCTCCGTATTCTGCGTGATCGGTGGAATCGGGCTGCTCCGCATGCCGGATTTCTACACGCGGAGCCACGCGGCGAGCATCACGGACACGCTGGGGGCGACCCTGATCCTCGTGGGACTCGCCCTGGTGGCGGGGCCTGGCCTGATCGCGGTCAAGCTCTTCTTCGTGCTCTTCCTCATCTACGTGACGAGTCCGACGGCGGCCCATGCGCTCGTGAAGGCCGCCTACTCGAGCGGACTCGATGCACCGGACGTGGAGGAGGGAAGCCGCCTGAAGGGACACCTCTCCGATGACGGGGGACCGGGTGATGGGTGAATCGATCATGGGTCCCACCGTCGAGATCGTTCTCTTCGTCTTCATGATCGGGCTCGCCTTCTACATCGCGAGCCTCCGCAGCCTCTTCGCGGCTGCCATGCTATTCGGCATCTTCAGCCTGCTTTCGGCGGGCGCCCTCACGATGATGGACGCGGTGGACGTTGCCTTCACCGAAGCGGCGGTGGGCGCGGGAATCTCGACGGTTCTCATCCTCGGCGCGTTGGGCCTGACCACTTCGGTCGAGACCCGGCCCATCCATCATCGCTTCACGGCGAAGCTCGTAGTGACGGCGACCGGCCTGATGCTCGCGTACGGAACCCTCGACATGCCCGCCTACGGGGATCCCGATGCACCGATCAACAAGCATGTCGCGCCGCATTATCTCTACGATTCCGAGACCGAGATCGGCATTCCCAACGTCGTGACCTCCGTTCTTGCCAGCTATCGCGGGTACGACACCTACGGCGAGACGACCGTGGTCCTGACGGCCGCCGTCGGTGCGATCCTGCTGCTCGGGGGTGGCGTGGCGCGGCGGCGCAGGGAAACAGGGAGCTCGGAATGAGTGGGACGCCCCTGAAGATGCGTGTCCGCGAGACCGTGATCCTTCGCGTGGTCGGGAAGTCGGTCGTTCCCTTCATCCTCCTCTTCGCCCTCTATGTGCAATTCCATGGAGACTACGGGCCGGGGGGCGGCTTCCAGGCGGGCGTGATCTTCGCGGCCGGTCTGATCCTGCACGGATTGATCTTCGGGCTCGATGATCTCGAGCGGGCCATTCCGCCGATCGTGATCGAGGTCGGGATCGCCCTGGGCACGCTCATCTACGGAGGCGTGGGCGTCGTCTCGATGTTGATGGGCGGCGCGTTCCTCGACTACGGGGCGCTGAATCATCACGACCCCGTTCACGGTCAGCATCTCGGCATCTTCCTCGTCGAGGCGGGGGTCGGCATCACGGTCGCGTCGGTGATGCTCGCGATCTTCTATGCGTTCGCAGGGAGGTCGCGGGATTGATGATGCAGCTCGTCGCTCATTGGAACTACTTCGCGGTCATCATCCTGATGATGGTCGGGCTCTACATCGCGATCTCGCGCGGCAATCTGGTGAAGAAGGTCATGGGAATGAACATCTTCCAGACCTCCGTGATCCTGCTCTATGTCTCGATGGGCAAGGTGTCGGGTGGGACGGCGCCCATCCTGATCGAGGGGCGAGACGACATCATCTATTCGAATCCCGTTCCGCATGTCCTGATGCTGACCGCCATCGTCGTCGGTGTCGCGAGCACGGCGCTCGGCCTGGCCCTGGTCGTTCGCATCCGGGAGTCCTATGGCACCGTCGAGGAGGACGAGATCGTCGCTCTGGATCGGGCGGAGGATGAACGGGAGTTCTCTGGAGAAGCGGGGTGAACGACTTCTCCGTTCATCTGCCGATCCTGCAGGTCGTGATCCCGCTGCTCGCGGCGCCCTTCTGCTTCATCCTCCGGAAGGAAGCCGTCGTCAGTGTATTCACCGTCCTGGTGGGCTTCGCCTGTTTCGCGATCTCGATGGATCTGCTCGCGCAGGTGATCGATGGAGACGTCCTCGTCTACGAGCTGGGCGATTGGGCGCGGCCCTGGGGCATCGAGTATCGAATCGACATCCTGAACGCGCTGCTGCTCGTCGTGGTCTCTTCCATGGCGGCGGTCGTCTTCATCGCCGGCCCCGGACAGGCGCGTCGCGCCATCCCGGAAGGGCGCGGATACCTCTTCTATTCCGCCGCACTCCTGACGTTGACCGGACTGCTCGGCGTGACCATCACTGGGGATGTCTTCAATGTCTTCGTCTTCCTGGAGATCTCGTCACTCTCTTCCTACATCCTGATCGCGCTCGGGCGCAGCCGGCGGGCCCTGATGGCGGCCTTCTCCTATCTGATCATGGGCACGATCGGCGCGACCTTCCTGCTGATCGGCATCGGGCTCATGTATCAGATGACCGGAACGCTCAACATGGTCGACATGACGGAGCGGCTCCGCGATGCCGAGCAGACGCGGACGATCTTCGTCGCCCTGGCCTTCGTCGTCGTCGGCATCAGCGTCAAGCTCGCCGTCTTTCCCCTGCATCAATGGCTGCCGAACGCGTACAGCTTCTCGCCTCCGCTGGTTTCGGCTTTTCTCGCCTCGACGGCGACGAAAGTGGCCTACTACCTGCTGATCCGGTTCTGCCTGGGCCTCTTCGGGTTGACGCTCGTCTTCGAAGTCGTCGAGATCGACGTCCTGCTTCTCCCGCTCTCGGTGATGGCGATGTTCGTCGGATCGATCGCCGCGATCTACCAGCGCGATTTCAAGAGACTGCTCGCCTATTCGAGCATCGCGCAGGTGGGATACATGACCCTCGGATTGTCGCTCGCGAGCGAGGCCGGTGTCGCGGCGGGCCTGATCCACGTCTTCAATCATGCCCTCATGAAGGGGGCCCTCTTCCTCGTGGCCGCCTGCGTGACCTGGCGGATGGGCGGGACGAGACTCGACGCGATGAAGGGACTCGGGCGGCGGATGCCGGTCACGATGGCGGCGATGGTTGTCGGGGGGCTGGCGCTGGTCGGCGTGCCCGGAACCGTCGGCTTCGTCAGCAAATGGGCGCTCGTTTCGGCCGCGCTCGAGAAGGATGCCTACCTCCTCGGATTCCTCGTCATGGCGAGTTCGCTCCTCGCTCTCGTCTACGTCTGGAAGCTGGTCGAGATCGTCTACTTCCAGGAGCCCGAGACCGGGATCGAGAGGAGGGAACCTCCGCTCCGACTGTTGGTGCCGACCTGGATCCTGGCGGGTGCTTCGATCTATTTCGGCGTCTTTTCCGATTTCGCGGTCGACGTCGCGAGCCGCGCGGCCGCGCAGATCTTCGCGGCGGGAATGTAGGTCGTGGGCATGGACGCTGAAGCGACGATCGTGTCGACTGCGCTGATCCTTCCGCTCTTCGGGGCCCTGGGCGTCGTCGCCCTCGGGCGCTGGCCGAATCTGCGGGATTCCTGGACGATCGCGATCGGGCTTGCCACGTTCGGTTCGGTCGCCCGGCTCGTCGGACCCGTGATGGAGGGCGCGCGTCCTGCCCTGGTCCAGCCGGATTGGATGCCCGGGCTCGGTCTGGGATTCGAGGTCGAGCCGCTGGGGCTCCTCTTCGGTCTCGTGGCCTCCGGACTCTGGGTGCTGACGTCTCTCTACGGATTCGGCTACATGCGTGGGCATGGGGAGAAGAACCAGACCCGCTTCTTCGCCTGCTTTGCCCTGGCCATCGCCGCCGCACTCGGGATCGCCTTCTCTGGTGACCTGATCACGCTCTTTCTCTTCTACGAGCTGCTCACCTTCTCCACCTATCCGCTCGTGACCCATGCCGGGACCGAACAGGCCGTTCGGGCGGGCCGACTCTATCTCGGCATCCTCGTTTCGACCTCGGTCCTCTTCCTGCTCTTCGCGGTCCTCTGGACCTCGGTCATCGCCGAAACGCTCCATTTCACGCCCGGGGGCATCCTCGAAGGGCAGATCGAGGGGAAGCAGGCCGGGCTCCTGCTCATGTTCTTCGCCTACGGAATCGGGAAGGCGGCACTCATGCCCTTCCATCGCTGGTTGCCTGCGGCGATGGTGGCACCGACGCCCGTTTCCGCGCTGCTTCATGCGGTCGCGGTCGTGAAAGCCGGCGTGTTTTCTGTCCTGAAGATCGCGATCTACATCTTCGGGATCGATTTCCTGGCTTCTGGGGGCTTTTCGAACGTCCTGATGATCGTGGCGGCGATCACGATCCTGGCCGCGTCGATCCACGCGCTCTCGCTCGACAACCTGAAAGCCCGGCTCGCCTACTCGACGATCAGCCAGCTCTCCTACATCGTGCTGGGCGCGGCGCTCGCGACTTCGGCTTCGATGATGGGAGCGGGTCTCCACATCCTGATGCACGCGCTCGGAAAGATCACGCTCTTCTTCGTGGCTGGCGCGATCTACGTGGTCGCGCACAAGACGGAGGTGAGCCAGCTCGACGGGCTCGGGCGGCGAATGCCCTTCACGTTCGGCGCGTTCTGTGTCGCGTCCTTCAGCATCATCGGTCTGCCCCCTCTCGGTGGTGCCTGGAGCAAGTGGTTCCTGATCCAGGGGGCCTTCGACGCCGGTGAACCGTGGATGGTCGTCGTCTTCATGGCCAGCTCGCTCCTGTCGATCGGCTATCTGATGCCGATCGTGGCCCGAGGCTTCTTCAGGCCGCTGCCTGACGGAGAAGAAGAGGGCCTCGACGAGGCTCCCCTGTTGATGCTCCTGCCTCTCTGTACCACCGCGCTGGCCTGCTTCGTCATCTTCTTCTACGCGAACGACGTCTATCGATTGCTGGCGCCGATCGTGGGCCTGGACGGCGGATCGTGAGGGAAAGGAAGATCGCAGATGTCGGATGAATCGATCGATCCGGATGACGGTACGAAGGGCGAAGAAGGGTGGCTGGACCGACCGGGCAGCGTCGATCTGATCATCAAGGGTCTGATTGCGGCATGTGTCGTGACGGTGGCAGCGGATTTCTTCTACCACAAGCATGCGGAATACGCATTCCAGCAATGGGTCGGATTCGACGCGATCTTCGGATTCGTCGCCTACGTCAGCCTGATCACGACGGCCAAGGGCGTCCGCCGACTCCTGATGCGAAGCGAGGACTACTATGATTGATGGCCTCGTGGAGTCCGTACCACCGGGCGTGCTGTTGATCGTCGCGGCGATTCCGGTGGTCCTCCTTCCCTACCGCTTGTCACAGGCCGTGATGCTGGCCCTGCCCGTTCTCGGTCTGATGCAGCTGTTGTCGATGCCGGCCGAATACGAGCAGACGCTCCGGGTCTTCGACTACGCGCTCGAGATCACCCGGATCGATGCCCTGTCGCGTGTCTTCGGAATCGTCTTCTACATCGCCGCCTTCATCGGGGTGCTCTACGCAGCCCACCAGAGGGATCGATTGCAATCCGCAGCGGCCCTGATCTATGCGGGCAGCGCGATCGCCGCGGTCTTCGCGGGCGATCTGCTCACGCTCTTCGTCTGGTGGGAGCTCACGGCCATCTCCTCCGTGTTCCTCGTCTGGGCGCGGCGGACGGAGGCGGCCGTCAAGGCCGGTCAACGCTATCTCGTCATCCAGGTCTCTTCCGGGCTTCTCCTGCTGGTCGGTGCGATCCTTCTCCATTCCGACTCGGGATCGCTGGCCTTCGAGCATATCGGGATCGAATCCGTCGCGGGTTGGTTGATCTTCCTCGCCTTCGGAATCAAGGCCGCCTTTCCCCTCCTGCACGGATGGATGAAGGACGCCTATCCGGAGGCGACCGTGACGGGGACGGTCTTCCTATCCGGTTTCACGACGAAGCTCGCGATCTACGCGCTGGCCCGGGGTTTCGCCGGAACCGAGATCCTGATTCCCATCGGGGCCGCCATGACGGCCTTCCCGATCTTCTTCGCCGTGATCGAGAACGATCTGCGTCGGGTGCTCTGCTACAGCCTGAACAATCAGCTCGGGTTCATGGTCGTCGGCGTCGGTG
Organism: Deltaproteobacteria bacterium; assembly: GCA_011051925.1. GTDB lineage: Bacteria > Myxococcota_A > UBA9160 > UBA9160 > UBA4427 > UBA4427. The sequence goes on along the minus strand of DRKE01000154.1, from coordinate 1,809 downwards.
TCGGGACCGAACTCGCCCTCAACGGAACGGTCGCCCATGTCTTCGCTCACGTGATCTACAAGGCGCTTCTCTTCATGGCCATGGGCGCCGTCCTGCTTCGGGCGGGAACGACGAAGGCATCGGATCTGGGTGGGCTCTACAAGTCGATGCCCTGGACGGCGTTCTTCTGCATCATCGGGTCGATCTCGATCTCGGGCTTTCCCCTCACGAGCGGCTTCGTGACCAAGTCCATGGTGCTTTCCGCCGTGGCTCATCATCACTATCTGGTGATCTCGCTCGTCCTGCTCTTCGCTTCTGCCGGCGTTCTCGATCATTCGGGAATCAAGGTCCCCTTCTTTTCCTTCTTCGCGCACGACAGCGGAATCCGCGTGAAGGAAGCGCCTCTCAACATGCGCTTCGCGATGGGGATTGCCGCCGCTTTCTGCATCGGCATCGGCGTCTTTCCGGAAGAGCTCTACGGGATCCTGCCCTATCCCGTCGACTACCAGCCCTACACGACGACCCATGTGGTCACGATGTTGCAACTGCTTCTCTTCGCGGCGCTCGCTTTCGTCTTCCTCTGGAAGACAGGGCTCTATCCGCCGGAGCTTCGGAGCGTCGTGCTCGACATCGACTGGGTCTGGCGGCGTCTCCTTCCCCAGGCGTGGTCCGGGGTCGCCGAGGCCTGGATGATCGCCCAGGGCTGGCTGCTCGGGCACGCCGTGCGCGTGCGTCAAGGCGTCATCGAGCTCACCGCGACCCATCTGAGTCCCTGGTCGCGACTCGGGGAGCCGTGGCCGACGGGGGCCACGGCGATGTGGGCGGCGGTCCTGCTGCTCGCCTACCTGCTCATCGCCTACTGACCGGATGATCAGGCCCGATCGCGGGGATCGGCGCGCTTCGTCCGTCGGCTGCGCGGGGGACGACCCCTGGCGAAGGCTTCGCGGATCGGGTCTCATCACGCTGCGAGCCCTTTCCCGGAGACCGATCCGACCATGGCCGATCTGCTCTACGAAAAGCGCGATGGCATCGCCATCCTGACCCTCAATCGTCCCGAACGCCGGAACGCCTTCAGTCCCGAGACGATGGTGCGACTGGCGGAGTCCTGGAAGGATTTCAGGGATGACGATTCACTTCGGGTGGCCGTCCTGACCGGGGCGGGGAACGAAGCCTTTTGTGCGGGGGGCGACCTGGAGAAGCTGATGCCTCTTTTCACGGGCGTGCGGAAACCCGAGGATGAATGGGACCGGCGCCTGATGGCGGACGTCGCCGGCGTGATGTCGACCGCGCTGCTCCGGCCCTTCGAACTCTACAAGCCGATCGTGGCAGCGATCAATGGCGTCGCCGTCGCGGGTGGCACCGAGATCCTGCAGTCGACCGATATCCGGATCGCTTCGAGCGATGCGAGTTTCGGCCTCAGCGAAGCCCGGCGTGGTCTCGTTCCGGGAGGCGGTTCGATGGTGCGTCTTCCGCGTCAGATTCCCTATTGCAAGGCAATGGAGATCCTGATGACGGGCGATCGGATTTCTGCAGAGGAGGCCCACCGGATCGGATTCGTGAATGAAGTCGTTCCGCCCGACCGGCTCATGCCCCGAGCGATGGAGCTCGCCGAGCGTCTGGCGAAGAATGCGCCACTTGCGCTTCGTGCCATCAAGGAGGTCGCCATCCGGACGAGCGGGCTGCCGCTGGACGAGGCCTACCGGATCGAGCACGAAGTCTCCGCAACCGTCATGGCCTCGGAGGACGCGCGGGAGGGGCCGAGAGCGTTCATGGAAAAGCGTGAACCCCGCTTCGAGGGAAGATAGGGGACGGAAAGGCAGTCGCGCTATC
>DRKE01000153.1 GCA_011051925.1 Deltaproteobacteria bacterium | reverse complement strand
GTTCGGCACGAGTCGATCCCGAGAGAGGCAGGGGCGGCGCTGTGATCGAGGCGTCCCGAGGTCGGGGCGGGAGGGGGGAGTCTCGCGAGGAGCGAGACGAGTACGCGCAGTTTCGAGAGGGCGGCCACCGGGATCCGGACAAGCCCGCACGCCGACCGCCCGAACCTGTTTGAGCACGGGACCCCCTCCCGCACCGGCCCTGGCACGGAGGCGTGTGCAGAGGTTCCCTGGGCGATCCGCGGACGCCCCGCGGTTCCGGTTCGAGGCGGGTCCGCCGCCGTTCTTGTGTTGGGTCCACGAACAACCATCCCCCGAGGGGGCAGAAAGCCCGGGCAGGAATCGCAGTCTGCCGCCGACCGGGTGCCTCTCCTGCATTTCCCACCGCAAAGTCCCTGTCCGCCCACTTGATCTCTCAAACTTCGGCCGGCACCGGCCGATGAGAATCCGGTGGGCCTTCGTCCGGAGTGGCGGCCCGCCGGAGAGGTGGATGCAGGCCGTGGAGCAGGATCAGGATCCGATGGGGCAGGTCTTCGCCCTCGCGTCGGACTGTGACGCGACGCAGTTGAAACTGACTGCGGCGGAGGGCTATCTGCTGTCGCGAATCGACGGCAGCACGCCCTGGCGACTCCTGCGGGAGATCGGGGGGATTCCCGCGGACGAGGCCGATTGCTGCCTGAAACGCTGGGTGGAAGAGGGGTTGCTCGACGTCGTCGGTGGGACGGCTTCAGGGGCCTCGTCCCGGACGGGTGGGGGTCGATCCGCCTCGCCGGATTCCGGATCGAAGCCGGCGGAGGCCGCGGAATCCAGTGGATCCCCGATCGACTCGACACCCGGAATCGACGAGAGCCTGCTCGACGATTCGCTCGAACTCGAGCTCGAGACCCAGCGCCGCATTCTCGAGTTCGAGGCTTCCCTCGGTCGCCCCTACCACGAACTCCTCGGGGTCGTCCCAGGCGCCGAACCCAGGGTCGTGAAGCGCGCCTATTTCAAGTTGTCGAAGGAATTCCATCCCGACCGCTACTTCCGAAGGCAGATCGGCAGCTATGGGGAGCGCCTCGAACGGATCTTCAAGAAGATCCTCGAAGCCCACGAAATGCTCTCCGACCCGGATCTGTGTCGGGTCGAGAATCAGCCCGATGCGGCGTCGAGCATGCCGGAAGCGTCGTCGGCCGGTCCCACGGCCGTCGCGAAGGACCCGGGCGGTCCGGCTTCCCGGGCATCCTCGGAGACGACGCCGGTCCAGCCCAGGAAGCTGTCGAAGCTCGAGCGCCTGCGACAGCGCATGCCCTTCAAGATCAACCAGGAAGCCCTCGCGGAACGCCGGGCCAAGGCCGACGAGATCTTCCGGGCGGCGGAAACCTCTCTTCGGGCCGGCCGTCTCGCGGAAGCCGAGGCGAATATCCGGATCGCGATCAGCTTCGACCCCGGTCGCGCCGAATTCAAGGAGGCGCTGGGCAGTCTCAAGATCCAGGCCGCCGGTGCGCGGGCCAGCAAGCTGCTCGCTTCTCCGAGCGAGCGGATGAGCAAGGCCGAGCTCTGGGAGGCGCTCGGCCTGCTCGAGGATGTCCTCATGTACCGCCCGCACGACCCGGAATTGAACGAGCGTGCCGCGCGGGTCTGTCTCCAACTCGAGAAATACGACGCGGCCCGGGAATTCGCCGAGACCCTCGTCGAGAGGACCCCCGACGATTCGGGGTTCCACGCGCTGTTGGGGAAGATCCTTCGTGGGGCGGGCGATCCGAGCGGGGCGCTCGAAGCCTTCGAGCGCGCGCTCAAGCTGGATGAAGACAATCAGGAAGCTCGGAGGGGATTGGCCTCCTTGCGAATTGGAACCCGCGACGCGGGTCGAGGAGGGGTGTCATGAGCCGAGTGATCGGAATCGATCTCGGAACGACGAATTCGTGTGTGGCAGTGGTCGAGAATGGTCAACCGACCGTGATTCCGAATTCCGGGGGATACAAGACGACACCCTCGATGTTCGGCATCTCCCAGGACGGGAAACGACTCGTCGGTCATCTGGCCAAGAGACAGGCGATCACGAACGCCCGGAACACGATCTCGGCGGCGAAGCGGCTGATCGGACGGCGTTTCGACGACCCCGAAGTCCAGAAGTCGATCGATCTCTCTCCCTACGAGATCGTGCGGGGACCGAACGACGATCCCCGCATCAAGGCGGGCGGCAAGACCTTCACCTGCCCGGAGATCTCGGGCATCATCCTGCGTGAGATGAAGCGGGTCGCCGAGGAATACCTCAGCGAGACGGTCCAGGAGGCCGTGATCACGGTGCCCGCCTACTTCAATGACACCCAGCGGCAATGCACCAAGGACGCCGGCAAGATCGCGGGGCTGGAGGTCCTGAGGATCATCAACGAGCCGACGGCCGCGGCGCTCGCCTATGGCATGAACCGGGCCGGCGAGGAGAAGATCGCGATCTACGATCTCGGCGGGGGCACCTTCGACATCTCGATCCTCGACATGTCGGACGGCGTGATCGAGGTCCTCGCGACCTCGGGCAACACCTTTCTCGGCGGCGAGGATTTCGATCGGCGGATCGTCCAGCATCTCGTCGAATGGTTCGAGGAAAGCGAGGGAATGGATCTCCGCGGCGATACGATGGCCCTCCAAAGACTGAAGGACGCGGCGGAGAAGGCGAAATGCGATCTCTCGATGCGGGACGTCGCCGAGATCAACCTGCCCTTCATCGCGAGCGATTCCGACGGGCCGCGGCATCTGAACTACGAGCTCACCCGCGAGAATCTCGAGAGCCTCGTGCACGACATCGTCGAAGGGACACTGAAGAGCGTCGAGCAGTGTTGTGTCGATGCGGGTGTCCAGCCCGGGGACATCGATCAGGTCGTGCTGGTCGGCGGGCAGTCGCGAATGCCGCTGGTCCAGCGGCGGGTCACCGAATATTTCGGAAAGCGGCCGCACAAGGGCGTCAACCCGGATGAGGTCGTCGGTCTCGGCGCCGCGCTCCAGGCTTCGATGCTCCTCGACTCCGATAGCGACATGTTGTTGCTCGATGTAACGCCCCTGTCGCTCGGGATCGGGACCTTCGGCGGCCATTTCGCGCGCCTGATCGATCGGAATACGACCGTGCCCGTCAGCAAGGGGCATGTCTTCACGACGACCCGGGACGATCAATCCGCGGTGAAGATCCGCGTGTTGCAGGGCGAGAGCGATCTGGCGGCCGAGAACGATCTGCTGGGTGAGTTCGTGCTTTCGGGCATCCGGCCCGCACCCAAGGGCGAGCCCGAGATCGAGGTCAGCTTCGACATCGATGCCAACGGAATCGTGAGCGTGTCGGCCAGGGATATCGCGACGGGCAAGGAACAGTCCATCACCGTGAGTTCGACGGGCACGTTGTCCGACGTCGAGATCGACGAGATCATCGAAGAACACGATCTCTACGAGGTCCAGATCCGGGACTGAGGGGTCGTCATGTCGTGTACGAACGAAGAGAAGGTGTCGAGTCTGCTGCAGCAGGGGCTCGAACTCTATGGAACGGGCGATGTCGCGCGGGCCTTCCTGCTCTGGGGAGAGGTCCTCGAACTCGATCCCGGCAATGAAGAGGCGATCGACTACATGCGCGATGCCGATCGTCGCGCGAAGCCCCGGGGAGGGAATGCCGGACTGGGTTCCCCCTCGGTCGTCGAGGAGGCCCGGCGGATCCTCCGGGCCGAGGACGAGGAGGCGGCGCTCGAGTTGCTGAGCAGCGCGCCGGCGGCGCGCAGTCTCGAAGACGAGGCGATGATCGAATTGCTTCGGGCGAACCTGTTCCAGCGCTACCGGAGCGAATTGGGGGATCTCTCCCAGGTACCCCGGATCGTGGAGGGGGCCGCCGACGATCTCAAGAGTCGGAATCTTCCCCCGACCGCCGGGTTCCTGCTGTCGATGATCGACGGCCGGACACCGTTGGCGGATCTCGTGTCGGTTTCCGGCAT
>DRKE01000152.1 GCA_011051925.1 Deltaproteobacteria bacterium | reverse complement strand
GTCGCTCCGCCCCACCCAGATCTCGAGACCGTCCACGCTCCGATAGCGACGCGGATGGAGTCGGCGGGGCCGATCGCGATAGATCGCGGGCCGTGTCGACTGGTGCGCCGCCTCCCGCCGCGCTCCGGCCGTCGCACCACCGCCCTTTCCATTCCGGCGTCCGGCCCCGTCCGCAGCCGGGCGTCGAACGGCGTGACGCGACAGGATCCGCCGGACCGGCTCCCGGGCCAGGACCTCCTCCCACGCTTCATCTTCCCCCGAATCGAGTCCCCGGATCTCCGCTTCGAGCGCTTCGAGGGCGCGCAGGTTCTCGCGCGTCGTCTCGACCTGGCCCCCCGCCTTCGTGAGTCGACGGACCAGCTTCTGATAGCGCTTGAAGATCGCCTGCAGGTTCTGTTTCGCCGACAGCTTGGGATCGAGCCCGATCCGGACGGGCTCGCCGGTCTCGAAGTCGGACACCTCGATCGAATCCGCCCCTGGAACGACCCGGGCGAGATTCGCTTTCAGCAGCTCTCCCTCACGCGCGAGCGCTGATGCAGCTTCGGCCTCCGCGAGTTCGGCTTCGATCTTCGCCAGGCGGCGCTCCGCGTTCCGCCGCTCCTTGCGAAGCACGGCGAGGAGTTCGCGACGCTCGCGATCGGCCCGATCGACCCGGATCTCGTCGGCGTAGTGGCGGCCGATGGCATCGAGAAGACGCGGCCCCGTGAAGTCCTTGAAACGGTCCTCGCCGGCCTTCCGCGCCTCCCCTCCCGGATCGACATAGCGCTCGCCGAGCGAAAGCTCCGTGCGCGTCTCCGGAAGCGGTCGCAGCGCGACGACCAGCCGATCCTCGGCGTCGAGCAGGTAGAGATTGCTGCGGCGACCGAAGAGACAGAGCAGAAGGGTGAAGGGACCCTCCCGGGTCTCGAAGCGAAGAGCGAGTTGTCGATCGCGGCGGTCTGTCTCTTCGTGGGCGCCCTTCTCCGAGCGCGATCCACGCGAGCGGAGGAAGACCGCATCGAGGCGAGCAGAGGAGAGATGGGCTCGAAGATAGGCACAGAATGCGGGCATCCGCGGGGGCGCCGCGGGGAACCGGTCGATCAGGGCGACGTGTGCCATCCCGGGCCGCGCATCGAGATCGACGATCCATTTCCGCTTCGGCTTCTCGTCCTGGATGTCACCGGCGCGATCGGCCGCGCCGTCCGAGGAAGCCCGAGCCGCGGAATCGCCGCGCGGACGGATCTGGAACACGATCCTGCCGGGATCGGGCTCGAGCCAGCGAGCGACGCGGCCGCCGACCAGCGTCTCCGACAGAGCGGCCGCTGCCCGCTCGAGTTCGACGAGGCTCAGCATGCCCGCCTGGTTCCTGGCGGCGTGGACGCGGTCGCGCATGGCGATGCAGACACCCTTCCTCCTGCCCATGGGAAGATCATCACGTCCGGGTCACCTCTGGCAACGGGAACAGTAGTGACTCGAGCGCTGGGCGATCACACGCCGCTTGATCGGGTCGCCACAGCGCGGGCAGGGCTCACCGGTCCGCGCATAGACCTGGCGCTCGTCCTGGTAGCCTCCGTCGGCCCCGCCCGGTGTGACATAGTCGCTGATGCTCGAACCGCCGGTTTCGATCGAACGTTCGAGAACCTGTCGAAGCGCCTCGGCGATCGCGTCGCACTCCCGACGCGTCACGCGGCCCGCGGCACGCCCGGGTCGCACCCCCGCCAGGAAGAGCGCCTCGTCGGCGTAGATGTTCCCGATCCCGGCGCAGACGGACTGATCGAGCAGTCTCGCCTTGATCGACACCCGCCGGCCCCGGCTCGCACGGAAGAGGAGTCCGCCCGTCACCTGGAGCGCGTCGATTCCCAGGCGATCGAGGCGTGCGTTGGGCTCTCCGGGCGCGAGAAGCTGGACCTTGCCGAACTTGCGGACGTCGCGGAAATAGATCCGGGGGCCGCCGCCTTCGAGGGCGATCCGGAGATGCGTATGCTCGTCCGGTTCGAAATCGATCTGGGCTTCGGATGGAAGGGCAGCGCGCGCCGTGGCGGACAGGAGACGCGGACTCGTCGCCTCGCTCGAAAAGAGCTGACCCGTCATCCCGAGATGGAGGAGGAGGCGCGAGCCCCCCCGGAAGCCCATCACGAGATACTTCCCCGCCCGATCGAGGTGCTCGACCTGCTTCCCCGCGAGGAGACGACGGACCCGTTCGGGCGGCGTGAGGAAGAAATAGCTGTCCCGTGTCGTCTCGACCTGCCGGATCCGCCGTCCGACCACGAGGGGCGCGATCTGACGGCGGGTCGTCTCGACCTCGGGGAGTTCAGGCATGGCTCGACACCGTTCGGGCGACCTCTCGCAGAGCGTGTTTCGGGCCCGGGATTTGGTAGCGTGGCCATCATGCAGCCGCACCAACCCGCCAACGACCATCCGGATCCCCCACCGCATCCGCCCCGACGCGGTGACCAGCGTCCGATGGATCCCGATTGGCTCCAGGAACGGGCCCTTCGATATGCCGCGCGCTGGGAGGCGAGTTCGTCGGGTGTCCAGACGCTGCTCGAACGGAAGGTACGCGAACGCTGCGAGCGGACCGGGGAGTCTCCGGAGGAGATCCTCGGCCAGATTCCCCGGATCGTGTCGGAGCTCGTCGACAACGGCTACGTCGACGACCGCCGCTTCGCGACGGAGGCCCTCGACCGGCTGCGGCGTCAGGGGCGATCGACGCGACAGATCCGTGCGCGCCTCCTGGCCAGGGGCATCCCCGAAGACCTTCTCGACGAGCTCTTCGAAGCGGAAGATCCGGGAATCGAACTCGTTTCCGCCTGGCGCTTCGCTCGTCGCCGCCGGCTCGGTCCCTACTGCCAGGATCCGCAGGACCGCCAGATGGCCCGTGAGCGACATCTGGCCGCTCTGGGCCGCCAGGGCTTCGACCTCGAGACGGCGCTCGAAGTGGTCGACGCAGAGACGGCCCGCGAGTTCCGTTAGTGCCGGGTCGGGATGCCGCCCGCAGAGCCGACCGACCCCCGACGGCGCTCGAGCGGACGTCTCGCGTCGGACTCTCGCCCCACGCCGACCTCAAGTCGCGCGCCGAAGGCGAGATCCTGGTTCTTCCCGAACAGGCCATCCGCGTGGGCGGGAGCGGTGCGGAGATCCTCCGGCTGGTCGAGAAGGAAACGACCGTCGGATCGCTGCTGGAAACGCTGCGGCGGCGCTATCCCGATTCGCCGGACCTCGAAGCCGAGGTGCTCGGGTTCCTGACAGGCATGATCGAGGCAAGGGCCATCATCCGCCTCGAGGCAGCCTCGGAGCGGGCGTCCGAGCGCCACGCCGCCTGGAGCGCCGGGCAAGCAGGGCGAGACCGAGACCCGACATGACCAACGCGCTCGGCTCGGGAACCGGCACGGTCGTCAGGACGACATTGTCGATTCCCCATGCCGTCCCGCCGGTCAGCGACCATTCGATCGACACATCGCCGCAACAGCCGGGTGAAGCGGGCGAAACCAATGAGTCGAAGTGGAAGACGCCCCCCCCTCCAAAGACGAAGGCATCCGGCTGGACGCCGAGAAGATCGCCCGGCTGAACGAGGACCTGGCCTGCAGAGGAGAGACTGAAGCCGGCTGGAGAGACCGCATCGATCAGGATCAGATCGAAGGAAATGGCATAGGGTGTGGGGTCGACGAAGACATCCAGCAGGAACAGGTCGAGCGGAGAGCCGGTCAGCGGCCCGAGAAGCGTGCTCGACACGAGATCCGAGACTGCCCCCGTCGGAGACGAGAGGTACTCGGTCCGCGTGGTCGTCGTCCACTCCAGGCCCGACACCGGGGTCTCGAAGTCCCATGTTGCGGGAAGCGTGATATGGCTCGCGGATGCAACCCGGGGAAGAAACGCCAAAGCGGCTGCAGACAGAACAAGACCCATCGTCGTCAAGAACCGACCCAACCCTTGTCCTCCTATTCCTATCAGCTCCTATCAGCCTTCAGCCTTCAGCCTTCTCGCAGGTGCGGGCTTCGCCCACCCCAATGCCGATTCCCGGCCCCCTCACCGGCCCTCTCACACCCGACCCATGGCCACTTCTTCAGGTCCGGTGCGCGGGCCGGAATCGGAATCGCAGCGCCCCCAGTCTAACACGAACAGGCCCTTGAAATCGTGAATTCGCTGCGATTCCCTCCCTGTTCGTTCTCAGTCGACGTGGTCGACCCTGCCCGCATCGCTTTGTGTCCCGTCTACCCGTCGCGAAACACGCGGTCGATTCGAGGGCCCGGCGAGACCGGAGCTCCATCAAGGTCCCGAGACCGAGCCACCCACGCGGCGCGTTCCATTCAGCCAGAGTGCCTGCTACGAAGTGGATCGATGGGCCTTCCGGGATCGGGTCCAGCGTGATTGATGAGCCCCTTCGACGAGGACCATTCGATGACCCTCGAGCGAGATACGGAGATACAGACACGATCATGCGATTCCCGAGGGCAGTTTCGATTCCCTGGACCCGGGTTGCTCCGAATCGAGGGAACGGATTCTGCGGCCGAGACCCTGGGCAGGCATCGAGAATGCCGCTGGAATCACGCTTTCGTTGAACTGCTCTGTATCCGGCAATAGAATAGGAGCCCGAACCAGCATTTGTGCCCGTTCGGGGCAACCGGAATCAACAGATCGTGCCGATCAATTCACCGACGCCGCTCAATCTGATTGCCGAGCTGACCTATCGCTGTCCACTCCGATGTCCATACTGTTCGAATCCGCTCGATTTCCGCGAGTATCGTGAGGCACTCTCCGCGGCGGACTGGGGACGCGTTTTCGACGAGGCGGCCCAACTCGGCGTCGTCCACGTCGGACTGACAGGAGGTGAGCCGAGCGCGCGCCAGGATCTGGAGGAGATCCTGGTACATGCGGTCCAGGCCGACCTCTATCCCCATCTCGTGACAGCCGGGTTGCCCCTCACGCCCGAACGCCTCGGGGATCTCGCGCGAATGGGTCTGCGAAGCGTCCAGGTGTCACTCCAGGATGCCAAAGCCTCGTCCTCGGACCGGATTGCCGGAACGAAGAGCTTCGACCGGAAGATCGCCCTGTGCGAGAAGGCGCGGGAGCTGGGACTCGCACTGACGATCAATTGCGTCCTCCACCGCCACAATCTCGATTCGGTCCCGGCGCTTCTCGACCTGGCGAAGCGACTACGTGCTGACCGACTGGAACTCGCCAACACCCAGTTCCATGGCTGGGCCTTCCTCAATCGAGCGTATCTCATGCCGAGCCGCGACCAGCTGGACGTCGCGGCCCGCGCCGTTCGGGAAGCGACGAGCCGGTCATCGGACATGACGGTTCTCTTCGTCCTGCCCGACCATTTTTCCGACCAGCCCAAGCCCTGCATGGGTGGTTGGGGACGCGTAGCGATGGTCATCGATCCGAAGGGGCTCGTTCTTCCCTGTCATGAAGCGGGAAAGATCCCCGGACTGGAGTTCTGGAACGCGAAGGAGAAGACGATCGAGGAATGCTGGAACGCGGCACCGGGGATGAACGCCTACCGGGGAGCCGGGTGGATGGCAGAGCCTTGTCGGAGCTGTCCTGAACGCGAGAAGGATTTCGGAGGATGTCGCTGCCAGGCCTTCCGATTGCTGGGCGACGCGGGTCTGACCGATCCGGCCTGCGCGCTCTCCGAAGGCCATGAGACAATCATCAGGGCGCGAGGGCGATCAAGCGACTCTTTCCACTACCGGGGGTAGTCGCCGCCCCATCCACGCCAGGAGCCACGTCTGCGTGTGGCTCTTCGAAAGAGCAGGAGCAGGCGGAGAATCTCTGCATGACAACGGCACGGGTGTGCATAGCGTGCCCGGAATCATTGCCGGGTCGGAGCAGCCTGGCTGCATGGCCAGAGCATCCGGGAAGCCTTCAAGCGGGGGAAGGCACGGAAAACCGAAGAGCCCCTCGATCGTCAATGCGATCGAGGGGCTCATCATGCGCCGGTTAGACCGGCCGTCGTTCCTGATCCGTCTGGATCGGAAAGGACTTCTTCTGCTCTGATCGGGTTGGACCCGATTCCCAGAACTCTAGAAGTCCCGCCGACGGCCCGCCGCACCGAGACCGAGGAGACCGAGACCCATGAGGAGGGCCGTGCCCGGCTCAGGAACATTCGCGACGGCGCCCGTCAGGGTAACCGGTCCAGTAAAGACCTGTCCGCCCGTCGTTCCAATGACATCACCCGCCGTAAGGGCAACGGCAACATCGACGAGATCAAAGCCACCGGGACCGTTGTACTGGAACGCCAGCAGAACGGCGTTGTCCGGTCCCGTGCCCGTCGTGCCATTCACGTTCGCATGAGCGACGGCCTGGATCCAGTCCTGGGTGCCCGTTGCCTGTGCGAAGGGGCTATTGGGCTTCATGATCGGAGCCGGGATCCCGGCGGCCAGGGTCGCAGGCGAACAGAGGAAACCCGTGCAGCTCGCTTCCGTCAGAACGTCGAAGAACGCCCCGCCGAGGAACGAAAGCTGCGTCGTGTCGTACACGAGGGACGCGAAAATCGCCGTGATGTCGTCGGCGGCCGGATTGGCCACGACCACGTCGAAGGCAAGAACGTCGCCGGCGGTCAGATCCACACTGATGTCGTTCGGCGCGTTCACAACAACAGCATTCGCGATATTGCTGTTAGCCAGGTTGAAATTGGCAGAAATACTGAGCGCGCTCGCGACCGTTGTACTGAACACGAGCAACGCACTCGCGATCAGGCTGAATACCACTTTCCGCATCTGAATTTTCTCCTTGATCGGGCTTTCAAAAACCCTGCTTTTCTCCACTGTCCCACGACCTGCGGCACCGTGGAGTCATCTTTAGTGCCCTTGTCATGCATGGCCTCATGCATGGCCCTGCCGCGGCTATGCCGGGCAAGACATCTCTGTCCTCAGCCCCGCATCGTCCCGACCCCTGCCGTAGGAAGCCGTGGTCCACTGATGCGCGGCGAGGCAGCAACTGCTCATCCGGGCGGGCCACCGAACTGGCTGAAGCACACCAGGACGTCGGTACCGAGAACCGTTCCGTCTCCATCGAGGTCGTGGAGCGCCGAACTCGTTCCGAAGTTCGCAAAGATCGCCAGGATGTCGTCACCGAGAATGAATCCATCACCGGGAGCCGGACTCACGAAATCGCAGTCGCAAGCATTCCCGAACCCATCGGCGTCGGTGTCGACCTGGTTGCTGTTCTGTCCGGGACCATTCGGGGTATTCGGACAGTTGTCGAACACGTCGGGAACGAGATCCCCGTCATTGTCCGCCACGCTCCCTGCATTCGCAGCGAGCGAAAAGCCGAAGGCGAGCATTGCAATGCTCACCAGAGCCACAAACTTGATTTTCATTTTTTTCTCCTTGTTGGCTTTCCGTGATGACCGCATGGTCGTGCGAAACTTGGCTTTGCTCCGCACACAAAGAGAAGTCTCTAACGCACTTCCCACTCTCAGCGACCGCTTTCGCATCCTATCAGAAGCCCCGAGGGGGTAAAAGCCATTTCTCCCCTCGAATTCGAGTTTCTGCAGGCTTCTGTCCACATCCGGATATAGCCCACAATCGTCCCGGGGGGTCAATCTGATCGCGCAACCCGTATAGAGAACGAGTACCTCGCAGGCTCTTTCCGGACCCACGCTACGGGCTTCTCCGAATCGTGGTGTTTCCGTGAACGCAATCCCGGTGCCAAGCCCAGAGGCCCATAACTCGCGGATTTAGCAGGATGTTCTGAATCTTTCGGACCCCTCTGTACATACGTGAATGACTCAATGTGGGAAATCCGGTTCCGACGATCGGGAGCGCCGAGCCACCGTGGGCAGAGAAGATCG
>DRKE01000151.1 GCA_011051925.1 Deltaproteobacteria bacterium | reverse complement strand
GAACGAGGACGATCCCTTCGCGGGTGTCGAGGAGATGGTCGTCGTCGGAACGGGCTCGGCGGCACTCCTGCAGGATACGGCGATCTCCGTGTCGGCCTTCGACCAGCAGGACTTCGACGCGTTGGGTGTGAAGGACATCGGGGACCTGGCGCAGTTCACGCCGAATCTCGAGATCCGATCGCCGTTCGCGAGTACGAATCCGACGTTGTTCATCCGGGGAGTCGGGCTTCGCGATTTCAATGCGAACTCGAGTGGCTCCGTGGCCGTGTACAACGACGGGATCTACATGAACTCACCGGCGGGCCAGCTGGCGCAACTCTTCGACACGGAAGGTGTCGAGGTCTTTCGTGGCCCGCAGGGAACGCTCTACGGCCGGAATGCATCTGCGGGTGCGATCCTCGTCCGCTCCCGGCGACCGACGGGCATCTTCGATGCGTCGATGCGCTTCGATTATGGTCGCTTCAATGAACGCGAGGTCGAAGCGGCGTTCGAGGTTCCCCTCGTCGACGACATGCTCTCGATCCGGATTGCGGGACGATGGCGCCGGCGGAGCGGCTACGTGCGGAATCGCTGCGCGGATGCGTCGTACGCGACGCCCGGTCCGCTGAATCCGCCCGCGGTGAGGCGGACCTTTCGAAGCCTGGTCAATTCGGTCTGCTTCAACGGGGACGATTTCGATCCCTTCGGTGTCGTGATCGGCACGATCAGCCCGGTTTCGCAGGGAGGCCAGGGCTGGATTCCCGGCGAGCCCGGCCCGACGGCCAAGAAGCTGGGTGACCAGGACAACTGGGCGGCACGCATGCTTCTCCGCTTCCAACCCACCGGAAACCAGGATTGGCTCCTGAACGTCCATGGTGGGCTCAATCGAAGCGACGCCCGCGCTTTCCAGCAGGTCGGTGTCCGGGTCCAGCCCGAGGGAAGCGTTCTCTTCGCCCGCGCGGACGCATCGGGCTATCGGGACTACGACAACATCCTCTTCCGAAGCAGTGGCCCGCCAGGCTTTTCGGGCGGGACGACACCCGAAGAGGGGGACCCGTTCTCCGGGGACTACAACTTCGTCGGCCGCGACAGGGTCGACCTCTTCGGGGCTTCCCTGAACGGCGAGATCACCTTCGGCGATTTCGTGTTCAGGACCATCACCGGGTACGAATACAACAAACGCGACAGCGATGTGGATCTCGATGCGAGCCCCTATCTCGGACTCGAACCGAATTTCACGAATGATGCCTGGCAGATCAGCCAGGAATTCGATCTGAAGTGGGATGCCGATACGGGCTTGAAATGGGAAGGGGGCGTCTACTTCCTGCACGAGTCGCTTCATGTCGACAACGAATTCAACCTGATCACGCCCATCGACATCACGAAGCAGGTCTACGACCAGAAGACCTATCATGGCTCGATCTTCACGAATTTCGTGTGGGATCCGTCCGAGCTGATCGAGATCGAAGCCGGGATGCGTTGGAACTTCGAGCGGAGAACGATCGATCTCGAGGCGACGCTCTTTCGTCGGATAGGCGGTCAACCGCCGAGCGTGCAGGCCGCCAAGTCCCGCTTCAACGCCGACGCGCCGACCGGCAACGTCACGCTCAGCTATCTCGCGACCGAGGACATCACCTTCTATCTCAAGTACAGCGTCGGTTGGAAGGCCCCCCATATCAACGGCCTGGTGTTGAATTCGAACAACACGACGAGTGCTCCCCTGCTCGAGCCGGTCGATCCCGAAACGGTGAACGCGGTCGAGTTCGGCTACAAGACGTCGCTCTTCGATTCGCGTTTGCGATTGAACGGGGCGTTCTTCTACTACGACTACGACCAGATCCAGATCTTCCAGAATCGGAACGCGCCGGGCGGGGTTCCGGTTCCCACGCTGATCAACGCGAACGACGCGGAACTCTATGGCGTCGAAATGGACGTGACCCTTCATCCGCTCGAGGGCTGGGCTCCACCGCCCGTCGAGGATCTCGAGATCTTCTTCAGCTGGTCCTGGCTGGGAGGAAGCTATATCGACTTCACGAATACCGTCGTGGTCTCGACCGGCCTGAGCGAGATCACGCGCGTGGAGGATTTCTCGGGCAACCAGCTCATCAACGCGCCCGAATTCAGCTTCGTCGGTTATGCGCAATGGCCGCTGAGCTTCGGTGATCGGGGGACGATCACGCCGCGCTTCGACTGGTCCTTCAAGGACCAGGTCTTCTTCAGTCCCGAGAACGTCGACTATGCGGGACAGAAGCCGCTCTGGCTCCTCAACCTTCGCGTGGGCTATCGGAGTCCGGATGGCCATTTCGAAGTTGCCGGGTGGGTCCGGAACCTCACGGACGAGGTCTATCGGTTGGATGCGATCAATCTGACCGGTTTGCGACTCGCGGTGGTCTATGCGATCGGGGATCCCAGGACGTATGGCCTGAGCACGAGGATCACGTTCTGATGTCCGCGGGAGGATCATCTCTGCGCACGCTCGGAATCTCCGTGATCGTCGCCGGTCTCGGCCTGTCGATGGGGTTCGCCGCGGGCGGGGCGCTGCGGCCATCGCCTGCACGGCAGTCCAGCGCGGCCCCGACGCCTTCCGCGGCCGAGATGGAATCGGCCGTCGATTCCGCGTTGCACGAACCGGATCTTCTCGAAAGGACGACGCGCCTGAACGAGCTCTTTGGGCGGCTCGACGCCGAGAACGTGTCCGGAGCGGTGAGCGCTTTCGATCGGCTGCTCATTGCCGCCGATCCCTGCAGCGTTCGCGGATTGCTCCACGCCTGGAGCGGGTTCGATGGTGACGCCGCCCGCTCGCACGTCCTGACCTGGAAGATCCCGGGAAAGCGGACGATGGGAATCCTGGAGACCAGCGCCGCTTCGGCCTATTTCGG
>DRKE01000150.1 GCA_011051925.1 Deltaproteobacteria bacterium | reverse complement strand
TCGCCGTGGTGCGTCAGCTCCACTACAGCACCAAGAACGAGAACAGCCTCGACCTCGCGCTCTTCCTGAATGGTATCCCGATCTTCACCGCCGAGCTCAAGAACCCGCTCACCGGCCAGAGCGTCGAAGACGCGATCCACCAGTACAAGACCGATCGCGACCCACGCGAGCCGCTGCTGACCTACGGCCGCTGCCTCGCGCACTTCGCGGCGGACCCGGATCTCGTCTACGTCACGACGCACCTGCAGGGTGCAAGGACGCGCTTCCTGCCCTTCAACCGGGGTAAGTTCGGTGGCGCCGGCAACCCGCCCGTGCCGCCGACGCAAGAAGGCTACGCGACCGCGTACCTGTGGGAGGAGGCCTGGGCCAAGGACAGCGTGCTCGACCTCGTGCGGCAGTTCATCCACGAGGTACAGGAGGAGGACGAGAAGGGGCGCAAGACAGGGAAGCGCTTCCTCATCTTCCCGCGCTACCAGCAGCTCGACTGTGTACGCAAGCTGATCGCGGACGCGCGGGCCCGCGGGCCCGGCCAGCGCTACCTCATCCAGCACTCGGCCGGAAGCGGCAAGAGCTTCACCATCGCCTGGCTCGCCCACCAGCTCTCGACGCTGCACGACGCGGACGACCGGCGCGTCTTCGACTCGATCGTCGTGGTGACCGACCGCCGTGTGCTCGATCGCCAGCTCCAGAGGACGATTCGCCAGTTCGAGCAGACGCTTGGCGTGGTCGAGAACATCGACACCACCTCGCGTCAACTCAAGGAGGCGCTCGAGTCGGGCAAGACGATCATCGTCACCACGCTCCAGAAGTTCCCGGTGATCGCCGACCAGATCGGCGAGCTGCCCGGGAGGCGCTTCGCCGTGATCGTCGACGAGGCGCACTCCTCGCAGTCCGGGGAGACGACAAAGTCGCTCAAGGCGTCGCTCGCCAGCAACGACCTCGACGAGGCCGAGCGGGAAGACACGGCGGCCGAATCGGACGAGAATGAGCTGGACAACTTGGCGCTCGCCGAGGCGGTCAAGCGCGGCCACGCCCCGAACCTCTCGCTCTTCGCCTTCACGGCCACGCCCAAGCCCAAGACGCTCGAACTGTTCGGCACGAGGCGACCGGATGGCAAATTCGCACCTTTCCACCTCTACAGCATGCGCCAGGCGATCGAGGAGGGCTTCATCCTCGACGTCCTCGAGAACTACACCACTTACAAGGCCTACTGGCGGCTTCTCAAGAAGATCGAGGACGACCCGCGCTACGACAAGCGCAAGGCCGAGTACCTGCTCAAGTCCTTCGTCGAGCTGCACCCGCACGCCATCGCGGAGAAGGTGAAGATCATGGTCGAGCACTTCGCGGCGCAGGTGCAGAGCGAGATCGGGGGCAAGGCCAAGGCCATGATCGTGACGCGCTCGCGCCTGCACGCAGTCCGCTATCGGCTCGCTCTGGATCGCTACCTCGCCGAGCGGGGCGATCCGTTCAAGGCGCTGGTGGCGTTCTCCGGAACCGTGAAGGACGGCGGCCAGGACTACACCGAGGCCAACATGAACGGCTTTCCCGAGACGCAGACCGCGAAGATGTTCGAGCTCCCAGAGCACCGCTTCCTCGTCGTCGCGAACAAGTTCCAGACCGGGTTCGACCAGCCGTTGCTCCACACGATGTACGTGGACAAGAAGCTCGGCGGCGTGAACGCCGTCCAGACGCTCTCGCGTCTCAACCGGACGCATCCGGAGAAAAAGGGAACGATGGTGCTCGACTTCGCCAACGAAGCGGAGGAGATCCAGGCCGCCTTCGAACCCTACTACGAGACGACGCTCCTCTCCGAGGCCACCGATCCGAACCTCCTCTACGAGATGGAGACGCGGCTCGCTGCGTTCCCGGTCTACACCGAAGCGGACGTCGAGGCCTTCGGGAAAGTCTGGTTCGACCCCAGGGCGACGCAGGACCGGCTCTACGCGGCCCTGGCGCCGCTGGTCGAGCGCTTCGAGGCGCTGTCCGAGGAGGAGCGCGCGGACTTCCGCGGCCAGCTCACCGACTTCGTCCGCCTCTACGCATTCCTCGCCCAGGTGATGCCCTTCGCCGACGCCGGCCTCGAGAAGCTCTACGTCTTCGCCCGCCATCTGCGGCGGCTGCTGCCAGCCGACCGCGAGGAGCTGCCGCGAGAAGTACAGCGGAACATCGACATGGAGTCGTACCGGATCCAGCAGACCGGAAGTGGGAAGATCGCGCTCGAACGCAAGCCCAGCGTGCTGGACCCTGCGAGCACGAAGAGCCCACACGGAATCGCGGCCGAGGAGCTCGAGCCGCTCTCGCGCATCATCGCCGAGCTGAATGAGCGCTTCGGTCTCAATCTCGGCCCCGAGCACCACGTGACCCTCGAACAGATGATGGACAAGCTCGACGAAGACGCAGCTCTCGACGCCGCGGCGCGGGTCAACACGCGGGAGAATGTGCGGCTGACCTTCGACCAGAAGGTCGAGCACGTGATCCAGGAGATCGTCGACTCGAACTTCGAGCTCTACAAGCGCATCACCGACGACCGCACCTTTGGTGAGGTGGTCAAGAACTTCCTCTTCGACCAGTACCTACGAGCGCACCGCAGCGCCGAGGAGCTGATCCAGCGCGGCGAGTCGAAGACGCTCGAGTTCAAGTCCACCCTTCGATGGAATCTGAAGAAGGACCGCAAGGACGACAAGACCGTGACCCCCGCCGTACTCAAGACCATCGCGGCGTTCCTGAACACCGAGGGCGGTGACCTCCTGATCGGCGTTTCCGACGACGGCGGCATCATCGGGATCGAGCGCGACCAGCTCGAGAGCGACGACAAGTTCATGCGCCACTTGGCCCAGGTCGTCCGCAACGGCCTCGGCGATCGCGCCGGGACCTGCATCGACCCGAAGTGCCAGATCGTGCGGGGCAAGACCGTCTGCGTCGTCAGCTGCCAGCGCAGTCCGGAGCCGGTGTACCTCAAGTGGAAGGGTTTGGAGGCGAACCCCGAGGGCGACTTCTTCGTGCGGAGTGGACCGGGCACGGTGAAGCTCGACCCCGATAGCGCGCGGAAGTACATTCGGACCCGATTCAGCATAGAGGCGAGTGAACCAGAGGGCGGTGCACCGCCGAACGGGGCTGTCTAACACCTATCAGGCCCTCGGTTGTCAATAGATAGGGACGCCCCCTGACGCCAGTCTTCCTGGACAACGTTCGTCGTTTGAGCACGTCATTCTCGCTCGCCCTGGCTTCGTTTCCATCCACTGGTTCGAGACTCGTCGCTCGAGTCTGCACCAAACACCTATCGGGACTCCTTGTTCGGAGCATCCTTGTCTCCGTGTCCCAGAAACTTTCCGGTGCCCTCGCTCGTCCATGCAAGATCGGCCTGGATCGAAGTCCAGTCATCTCTCGGCTCGAGAAGGGGCAGAGGTCGAAGTCTTGGAAGAGACGCATGACAACGGCATACAGCGTCCGCCCCGGATGCCGAACGCCGGGCGGCGAAGCGACTCGGGGCTCGACAGGAGCGGACAGTGGGAGTCGACACTCGGGGCGCGGCCTGTACACTGCGGCTGGCAATCGCCCCACGGGCGAACCGCTCGAGCCCGATCGATTCCATTGCGCAGATCGTCAGAGGTTGGCCCGGATCCGCTTTCGGGCTCTCGGTGGTCGCCTGGCGGAGGGATCTGAGGATCCTGAAAAAAGCGCCGGTGCTCTCTAGTTTCTCCGTGTCCGATGGACGAGTCGAGTCCGGCCGGCTCCGCGGCCATTGCGCTGTGCGTGTCTGGGGTGGGCCTTCGAACCTTCCGCGGCTCATCGTTCTCCACCCCGACACCAAGGGGCCAGGTTCTGAAGGTCTCGAACGAAGAACGCCGATCGGCGTCCGACGATCGACTTCGCAGGGGAGGTGAATCCGCCATCGGGACTCCGGGCTACCACCCGGGCTCGGTTCTACCGTGTTGCGCGGGTTCTGCAGGGGTCGCCCGACCGACCGCGACCAGACTGAGCAAGGCCGTGGTGCCCTCCCCGGGTGTACTCTCGAGTCGGAGACTCCCTCCGTGCTCCCGGGCGATCCCATGCGCGACGCTCAAGCCGAGGCCGGTCCCGCCCGCATCGAGCCGCGAGGTGTAGAAGGGATCGAGAACGTGAGCGAGATGCTCGGGCGGGATTCCGGGCCCGTCATCCCGAACCCGGATCTGCACCTCGTCTCCGACCGTCGATCGTTCGATCATGACCCGGACGCCTTTGTCGCTCGATTGAATCGCGTTCTCGATCAGATTCGCGACCGCCTGCTCGAGTTCGATCGCGCTCGCCTCGACGACCGGACCCGGTCCACGGGCGCTGAACGAGATCGTCGAGCCGGTTTCCGGCTCGCGACGGCGGAGGGATACGCAGATCCGTTCGAGCAGGGGATCGATCGGGATGCATTTCTTGTCGGTCGGCCGATCGCTCGCGAAGCGGAGCATGTCGTGAACGATGTCGCCGCAACGCTTCGCTTCCCGCTCGATGTCGTCGACGGCGTATCGCAGGATCTCGAGCTCATCCGCCTCGTTTCGACAACGCTTCGCGAATCCGGCGGCGGCGAGGATCGAGCCGACGGGATTGTTGACCTGGTGCGCGAGGCCCGCCGTCAGCGTGCCGATCGAGGCGAGACGTTGGGAATGGAGCAGGCGCTGCTGGGAGGCGGCCAGCTCCGCCGTACGCTGTGCGACGAGCTCTTCGAGATGATGCCGATGTCGGCGCAATTCTTCGAGCGCCTGACGATGATCCGTGATGTCCACAGTGGTGCCGATCAGGATCGGACGACCCTCCGGCGTGCGGATGAACTGTGCTCGGGACCGTGCATAACGAGGCTTTCCGCCGGGAAGATCGAGACGGAATTCATGGTCGAGTTCGAAGCCGTTCTCATGAACCGCTTCGATCGCCCGCAGGAAGGGCTCCCGGTCCTCCTCCGCGAGCAGGGCCAGCTGGTCCCGCCCGGTCGGCACGGGCATGTCCGGTGTCATGCCATAGATCCGGTACATCTCCTCGGACCATTCGACCGCGCCCGTCCCGGGATCGACGGTCCAGGTACCCATCCCCGAGATCAGCGTGCCGAGCCGGAGCTGCTCGGCCGTCTGGCGCAGGGCATGATTCGATTCGGCCATGCGACGCTCGAGGATCACGCAACTCGCCAGCAGGCAGATCGCCGAGAGAGCGGCCAGCCAGATCCGGATCTCGAGCGCCGGAGAAGAATCGACGGCATGGAACCAGGGATGGACGAGGATCAGGCCGATCGGAACGCTCATCGAGATCGCGAGGAGACGCCCGAGCGGCGTGCGCGCCACCTGGAAGAGTCTCGCGATCGACACCAGCACCGGGATGGTCGTCCCGACGGCAGCCGCATCGAACATCAGGTCGGGCCGCGCGAGCGCCCGGGCCGCGAACCAGCCGAAGATCGAAAAGACGGCTATCCCGGCAACCCAGGCCTGCGGCCTGCGGCCCGTGTATTCGCAAGCCCCCCGATAGAGGAGCCAGCCGGAGAGGGGAGCCGCGGCATGCTCGGACGCCAGGGGAAAAAGGAAGGCCGGCTGGCCGACGAGGGTCACGACCGCGTTGACCGCCATGACGGTCCCCGCGGCGATCCACCAGCGACCGGCATGCTCGTCCTGGTTCCGCGACACCCAGAAGAGGGTTCCGAGCATCGCGAATGCGATCGTGGCCAGCACTCCTGCACCGATCCATTCCACGGTCCCGGCTCCTCGACGCGCCATCCGGCATGGGTGATCACCGAATCGGATCGGCGAACACGATCTGGAAGGGAAACGATATCAGGTCGAGGGCGTGTTGCCCCGACGCTGCCGGTAGAGCGCGGAATCGACCGCGGCCGCCATCCGCCGGCAGACGGCCCGCCTCCGCTGCGTTTCCTCGTCGGATCCGATCTTCCCGTCGAAGGCGCCCGTCTCCGCCAGGAAGGCCATGACACCGAGCGCGGTCTCGACGGGAGACGTCACGACGTCATGGTGGGAGACGAGGCGGGTTGCCACGTTCTGCCGTTCGGCCAGCCATTGCTTCACCCGCCTCAGCTGATTCCGGAAGGCCCGTGCCATCGCCTCGTCGTCCGCAGGATCCGCGCTTCCGGCCAGGCGCGCCAACATGGCTCGCTGTGAGGCGAGAACCTCCACGAGATCGCGCTCCATGAAGATCACACGATAGTCGTACTCGTCGGGCAGAAAGGGCAGGAGCGGCGCGACGATCTTGACGACGCGACCGACCAGATCCGCCAGGAAGGAGGCGTCGTCGCGAATCGCCTTCACGTCCGCGAGTTCGTAGTAGCCTCGCGGATTGTCCTCGTCCGCCCCGCGTCGACCATCCGTCGCGATCGGCAGACCCGCCGCCGCGAGCATCTGCATCATCATCGACGTGCCGGAGCGCGGCATGCCCGAAACGACGGTGATCGTTCGGCCGGGGTCGAGGGGACGGGGAATCGTTCGGCGATCGGTCGGGCCGCCCTGCCGTTCCATCGCACCTCCGACCGGCTCAGGCATGAAAGGCGGGCAGCACTTCTTCCGCGATCATCCGCTCGGCCAGGGCGGCCTCTTCCCGATCGCTTCCGGCGCTCGGCCCGATGACCATCACGCGTTCGATTCCCAGCGAAGCGAGGGCGCCCAACCGCTCCACGCAATGGGCGGGATCACCAACGATCGCGACCTGGTCGATGAACTCCGGGTCGAGAGTCCGGGTCTGCGGCGAACCCGTCTGGGTATGACGCTTCATGTCATAGCGATCGTGAAGCGTACCGAGCACCCTGCGCTGTTCCTCGTTCATGGGTCCGGCGATCTTCCCGTGCATGACCTGGAAGCGGGCGAAGGTCGTGAGGCTGCCCTTGACGAGTTCACGCGCCGTTTCGATTCGAGGATGGCAGACGAGATTCACATAGGCCCCGAAGCGGATCGCCTGCGGGTCGAGTCCCGCGTCGACCCGAGCCTTTCGCGCGGTTTCGATTCCCCATCGGAGACGCTCGGGATCCGCGCCCAGGGCGAACATGATCCGATCCGCCTTGCAGGCCGCCAGCCCGATCACCCGCGGACCGGTCGCGGCGACTTCGACCTCCACCTTCGCCAGGGAGCTCGGCAACCAGAGGATCCGACTGGCTTCGGCGGTATCCGCCAATCCGAGGGACGAGACGTCCGGCGCGACCTGTTCGTGAAACGAAAGCGCGTCGAAGGGAACCGGATCACCCCGTAGATAGGTCTGGAGCGCATCGAGATACGCACTGAACTCCCGTATCCGTGCCGGCGCCCGACCGAGATGGGCGAGAGACGAGTCGCCCCGCCCGATGCCGAGTGTCGCCCGGCCCTTCGAGTATTCGTGGACGCTGGCGATGGCGGACGCCGTCACGGCCGGGTGACGTGTGACGGGATTCGTGACGCCCGTTGCAAGCCCGAGCCGTTCGGTTCGGGCGGCGGCTGCCGTCAACGCGACATAGCAATCCCCCGACAGGTTCTGGGAATCGACCACCGCCATGCCGTCCCAGCCGGCCGCTTCCGCACGTTCCGCAAAACGACCGGCACGCCTGGGCGCCGCGTTCGTGAGCGTGTAGAACCCGAGGCGGGAATCCGGAGTCGGCACGACGGGCAGCCGCGCTCTAGCCCTGGATCGCCCGGCGGATCTTCACGAGCCCGTTCTTGTGGCCCGGGACGGCACCGCGCACGTAGAGCAGATTCCGGTCGGCATCGACGCGGATCACTTCGAGATTGCGCGTCGTGACGCGGGCGTTGCCGTGCTGACCCGCCATCTTGAGACCCTTGATGACCTTGCTCGGGCTGGCGCCCGCACCGATCGACCCGGCGTGGCGAAAGGACTCGTGCGTCCCGTGGGTGCGTTTCTTGATCGCGAAGCCATGGCGCCGGACGACACCGCTATAGCCCCGGCCCTTGCTGGTTCCGATCGCATCGACCCGCTGGCCCGCTTCGAAGATGTCGACCTTGATCTCCCCACCGGGCTCGAGTTCGGCGGCTTCTTCCGCCGTCAGACGACTCTCCGCGAGCCAGCGCTTCGGCTCGACTCCGCCGTTCTTCTCGAAATGGGTTCGCTCGGCCTTCGAGAAGAGACTCGCCCGGCGATCGCCGAAAGCGAGCTGGACGGCGTCGTAGCCGTCCTTTTCGCTCGTCTTCTTCTGGACGACCGTGTTGGGGCCGGCCTCGAGAACGGTGACGGGCACGGCTTCGCCCGATTCGGCGAAGACCTGGGTCATGCCGAGTTTCCTGCAGAGTAGTTCGATGGACACGTGGATCTCCTCGTCCGGATTGGAACCCCGTCCGCCCATCGGCCGGGGTTCGTCGCGGTCGATGCGAGGCGTGGCGGGCGAAGGTCTCCGGGCCGTCTTTTCGCCCGACCCTCGTCGAAGAACCCGCGCGCCGACAGCGAAGACAGCGAAAGAGACTATCCTTCCCCTGTTTCGAGTCGTCTCGAGGTCCCGGGTGCCCGGGTTTCGCGATCCCGCGTTCGCAGGTCGCGGCGCCCGGAGTTCCGTCCTCGCGCCGTGCTCGCACCGTGGTCTCCCGGCGGCGACCGTCCTGATCGGGCGGCTCCCTTCGGGAGCGCGGCAGGTTAGCACGGGCCCCGGCGCACGGCGAGGGGACCCGATCGCCATGAAAAGTGAGGAAAATCAAGTAGATGGAGTATCGAGCCACCCTCATTCCCGGTGATGGAATCGGCCCGGAGGTCGTCGAGGCGGCCCTGCGCGTCGTCGAGGCCACCGGCGTCCGGATCGAGTGGGAGCGCGTCGAAGCCGGCGCCGACGTCTTCGTGAAATACGGCACGCCCCTTCCCGACGAGGTCCTGAATTCGATCCGGACGACGGGCGTGGCCCTCAAGGGGCCGATCGGAACCCCGATCGGCGGCGGATTCAAGAGCGCGAACGTGCTCCTCCGCCAGGCCCTCGATCTCTACGCCTGTGTGCGGCCGATCCGGACGATTCCCGGGCTGCCCTCGCGCTTCGAGAACGTCGACTTCGTCATCATTCGCGAGAATACCGAGGGCCTCTATACCGGCCTCGAACATCGTGTCGCTCCGGGCGTCGTCGAAAGCCTCAAGGTCGTGACCGAAGCGGCGAGCCTTCGCATCGCGCGTTATGCCTTCGAACTCGCCCGACGACAGGGCCGCCCGACGGTCACGGCCGTCCACAAGGCCAACATCATGAAGCTCTCGGACGGTCTCTTTCTCGAATGCGCCCGGCGCGTGGCGCGGGACCATCCCGAGATCGAGATGCGGGAGCTGATCATCGACAACTGCGCGATGCAGCTCGTCACCCACCCCGAACAATTCGACGTCCTGCTGATGGACAATCTCTATGGCGACATCCTGTCGGATCTCGGTGCAGGGCTCGTCGGCGGCCTCGGGGTCGTTCCGGGCAGCAACATCGGCAACGAATGTGCCGTCTTCGAGGCCGTTCACGGCAGCGCTCCGGATCTCGCGGGCAAGGGCCGCGCCAATCCGACCGCCGTGATCCGATCCGCCGCACAGCTGATCGCCCACCTCGGCGAGCCGGAGGCGGCCGGACGCATCGAACGTGCGGTCGAGGCGGCGCTTTCCGACCCGGCGAATCATACGGGGGATCTCGGCGGAAAGGCGACGACACAACAGCTGACCGACGCGATCCTGCGCGAGCTCGAGCGTTAGGGTCGGCTTCGCGGATCCCCGACGCCATGCGTCCCGTCCTCGTCCTCGCCCTCGACGGCGCCACCTTCGACGTGATCCGACCTCTGGTCGGTCGGGGAGAGCTGCCCAACATCGCCCGGTGGATGAAGGAAGGCGTTTCGAACGGACTCCGGAGTACGACGCCGCCGGTCACCTTCCCCGCCTGGTCCTCCTTCATGACCGGTCTCGAACCCGGCGAGCACGGCATCTTCGACTTCACCCAGAAGAAGCCCGGCGAGTATCGCCTCCGCTTCGTCAACTCGACCGATCGGCGGGCACCCTCGCTCTTCCGACGCGTGAGCGACGCCGGCGGGAGCGTACTCGTCCTGGGACTCCCCGCGACGCATCCACCCGAGAACGTCGAAGGCCTGCTCGTCTGCGGCTTCGATGCGCCGGTTTCGACCGGGACCGACGAGCGGAGCGCGAGCGACCCCGAGTTCTATCGCGAGATCGCGGCGATCGCGGGTCCCTGGATGCGGCCTGAATTGAACGAATTGTCGCGTGCGGACGATTTCCACGAACGCGCCATCGGGACGCTGCTCTCGCGGATCGACGGCAAACGCGATTTCGCGCTGGCGGCGATCGAGCGTTTCCGTGCCCGACGGGCCGGGGAGCGCCCGACGATCACGATGGTCGTCTTTTCGGAAAGCGACACGGTCGGGCATCACTACTGGCGCGATCACGATCCCCTTTCGCCGAGACACGACTCCGAGGCCTCGGCGGAACGGCGCGGAGCGATCTCGGCCGTCTACCGGAAGCTCGACCACGCCTGTGGCGTGCTTCGCGAGGCGATCGGCGAGGACGTGCCCTGTGTCGTGCTCTCGGATCATGGCATGGGCGGCGCTTCGGACAAGATCGTCCATCTGAACCGCCACCTCGCCGAGCGGGGCCTCCTCCATCGCAAGCGCGGACCCGGACGCTACGCCGATCGCTCGGCCCGGCGACTGCGGGATCTGGCGCTTGCCTGGCTGCCTCCGCGCCTGGCCCAACAGCTCTTCCGCCGCGCCCGCACCGCCGCCGCCGAACTCGAAAGTCGCGCGCGCTTCGGGGGCTTCGATTGGTCGAAGACGCTGGCCTTCAGCGAGGAGGCCAACACGAATCCTGGCGTCTGGATCAACCTCGCGGGTCGCGAGGCACAGGGCTGTGTCCCACCCGCGGAATACGAAGCCGTCCGCGATCGCGTGATCGCGGCTCTCCTCGATTGGCGGCTGCCCTCGGGCGGACCCGTCGTCGCTCGCGCGCTCCGGCGCGAGGAGGCGCACCACGGACCCCATGTCGATCGGGCGCCGGACATCGTCGTCGAACTCGCTCTCGACGACGGCTACGGACTCTCGCTCGTACCGACCCCCTGGTCGGAAGGGGGCGATCAGGGTGCGGGCGTGCCCTCGATTCGAAGGCTCGGTCCCGAGGAGAGCGCCGGCGGACGCGGGCGCGGCATGAACGGGACCCATCGGAACGAGGGGATCTGGATCGCCGTCGGGGGCGAAGCGGCGGATCGCCCGGGCCCGGATCGCCTGGCGGACGTGGCCGCCTGGCTTGCGGAAGCGATGGGACTCGCCCGGGACCTCGATGGCGCGGGGACAGGCACTCGGCGCGAGGAAACGCCAGGGGCAATCGCCTATGACGACGACGAAGAGGCCATGGTGGCGGAACGCTTGCGGGCGCTCGGCTATCTCGACGGATGATGTCCTGCCCGCGGTCGATCTCTTCGCGCGCCATCGGTGTGGTCCGGATGGCGCGCCCGCACGCGGACCGGTAGACGCCGCCAACCGAACTCGCTGAGGGTGCCGTCGGTGATGGGTACCGGCGCGTCGCTCTCGTCGAACGCGATCCCTTCACAGCGCTCGATGATCGCCCTGAAGGCGATCCGCCCTTCGAGACGGGCCAGCGGGCTCCCGATGCAGACGTGGGTTCCGAAACCGAAGGCGAGATGGCCACGGGTATCGCGGTCGAGGTCGAAGCGTTCGGGATCGGGGAATCGCGCCGGATCACGATTGGCTGCGCCGATCAACAGGACGACCCGCGACCCGGCCGGGATCGTCGTGTCGCCGACCGCGACGTCACGCGTCGTGATCCGGAAGACACGCTGGAGGGGGGATCGCAGGCGAAGGACTTCCTCCACGAAGCGTTCGACGTTCTCGGGCTCGGAACGCAGTCGTTCGAGCAGTCCGGGCTCTCGCGCCAGGATGTCGACGCCGCTGCCGAGCAGACCGAGCGTCGTCTCGTGCCCGGCGACGAAGAGCAGTTGGCAGAAGGCGATGATTTCGTCCTGGTCGGCCTCGTCATCACGAGCCAGCGCGGCCAGTCGCCCCCCGGCGTGGTCGGGCGGATCGGCCTTCATCGCCTCGATGGCGCGCTGCAGATGGTCGCGCAGACCGATCATCGCTTCGGCCGCCTCCGCCATCGTCTGCGCGTCACCCCGAAGCCCGGCCCCGAAGCCCCGGATCGAGGCTTCCGCGCCCGCACGCAGGAAGGCGTGGTCGGCAGGGGGCAGACCGAGCAGATCGGCGATCACGGCGATGGGCAGGGGGGCCGCGAAGGCCGCGACGAAATCTCCTCCCCCGGCATCGAGAAAAGGATCGAGCAGAGCGTGCGCGCGCGACTCGATCCCGGGAGCGAGAGGAGCCAGGACGCGCGGCAGGAAGGCCCGCGAAACGGCGCGGCGCAGGCGCGTGTGTTCGGGCGGATCGAGACAGAGGAGCATGGGGATCGGCGCCGTGCGGGACGAAAAGGTTCCGGGATCGCGAAGCGCGGCAACCACATCGTCGTAGCGGGAGACGAGGTAGACGTCCCCCGATCCGTCGCGGCCCCGATAGACCGGTGCCTCGCACTGAAGCCGTCGATAGTGCTCGAAGGGATCGGTCTGGATCCGCGTGTCGGCGGGATCGAAGCGAAGCGTTTCGGCGGCCATGGGTCTCGGGAGTCGAGCATATCACCTTCGGGATCCCGGGGTAGAGCGGCGAAGGCCGCCTGGGGCGACCGGACATCCCGAGCGGCTTCTCTTCGGGTCCCCGGAAATCTGCTGAGCCTCGAGGGGGAGGATTCCCGGGTCCGTTCATTCGGGATCCCACCCGACGCGTCGACGGGGCGGGGGATTTCCGGAGGGCAGGCGGACGAGGCGGCTCAAGGCGCGACGCAAGGATCCGATACCGGAACCGTTCACGACCTCTTCTTCTCCTTTCTCCCCCTTTTCGGATTTCCCGATGAAGACCTCGCATCGCCTTTCCAGCCTCTTCCTGCTTTCGCTCCTTTGCCTTCCGACCGCGCTGCTCTCCGGCTGTTCGCAGAACTCGCAGGATGGGTCTGCGACCGTCGCGGCCTCGACGGTCACGTTCGCCACCGGACAGACCGCCACCCGTCTCCTCTACGAAGCCGACTTCAATGACGCCAGTTATCTCAACGTCCCGCAGGACGGCCTTCTCTTCAATCACCAGAAGGGGATCGACAGCGACGGGACGAATCTGGTCGTCGCCGACACGCGCAACAATCGCGTCCTGATCTGGCACACGGCCCCGACCGGGAACACGCCTCCGAACGTCGTGCTCGGGCAGCCCGATTTCGTGCAGACCGACACGAACAATGCGAGTGACCCGATGGCCCAGCTGTCCTGGCCGATCGATGTCGCCGTCGCAGGCGGCATGCTCTTCGTTTCCGACACGGAGAACGATCGCATCCTGGTCTGGAATTCGATTCCCACGACGAACCAGCAGCCCGCCGATTTCTCGATCGAGAGCCCCGACATCGTCTGGCCCTGGGGCATCTGGGCGGAAGGCACGAAGCTGATGGTCGCGAGCACCCTGGCCGGGAAGGTGCTGCTCTGGAATACGTTGCCCACCACGGGACAGGAGCCGCCCGATCTCGTGCTGACCTCCGGTGGCGAGATGGGCACGCCGCGCAACATCAGCTCCGACGGCAGCGGATACCTCATGGTCGCGGACCACAACCCGACGAGGCCCGGCCAGAACATGGACGCGGGTACCTTCTATTGGTCGACCTTCCCCACGACGGACGTTTCGGCCGACGGCTATCTCCAGGAACCCGCGAGCAGCTTCTGGATGGTCGGCGCACCCGATTCGATGGGGCGCCTCTGGTGGCTCGCGCAGATCCTCTACCGCTTCGACACGACACCGATCGTCTCGTCGGGGGGCGTCCTTCCCGGTGACTACAACCCGGATCTCGCCGTCGATCAGTACTACTTCAACGGTGGTGACGGCAACGACATGGTCATGATCGGCAACCGGATCTACATCTCGCTCACGAACCAGAACAAGATCGTCGGCTTCAGCAGCCTGCCCACCACCAGCGCGGATCTGCCGGATTTCGTGATCGGTTCGAACAGCCTCGGGGAGAACGAGAGTTCGCTACAGACGCGACTGGATTTCCTGACGAATCCCGTTCCCGTGACCGACGGGCAGCGCCTGATCGTGGCCTCGGATTTCGATCGCGAGATCCGCTTCTACGACACACTGCCGACCTCGAACAACGCGCCCTCGGACTTCCGCATGAGCTTCGCCGGTCAGCCCTCGAGTCTTTCACTCGCGGGCGGCGCCCTGCTCGCCTTCGAGCGCACGGAGGGAAACGTCCGGATCTGGGATCCCGTTCCCACGGCGGCGACGGACCTGCCGACGAGGACCTACACGGGGCTGGTTCCGACGACCGACGATGTCGCGATGGACGCCACACATCTCTTCGTCCTCGAGAACAATACCCTCTCGGTCTGGAACACGGCGTCTTCCTATCCCGCCGCCCTCGCCACGCCCGACGCGCAGATCAGCCTCCTCGATACCGACACCCTGATGGGCACGGCGAAAACCGTCCGTTCGGACGGAACCCATCTGCTGCTGAGCGTCCCCGATCGCCACTTCGTGCTGGTCTACGACCTGGCCACGGTCCTCCAGGGCGGGAACACGGCCATGGGACGGATCGGCGGCAATCCGACCGTCCAGTTCAACCTCCCGGGCGAAGCCATCCTGTCCCACGGCAAGGTCTTCGTCGCGGATACCGCATTCCACCGCGTCCAGGTCTGGGACAGCCTCGACGACGCCCTGGCCGGTCTCGCGCCGGCAGCCATCCTGGGGCAGGCGGATGCCAACGGGAAGGACCCGAAGAAAGCCCGGGACGGCCTCTTCCAGCCCACCCATCTGGCTTTCGACGGAACGAATCTCTGGGTCGGCGAGTTCAAGTTCTCCGGCCGCCTGCTCGAGTACGTCGGCATTCCCTGACGCGGAAGCCCCGGCCGTCCTCCGCTCCGGCTCCGCTACTGCGGATTCCCTCGCGGCTCCGCATTCGATCCGCTCGCCTGCTGGAGCTTCGCCTCCCGCGCCGCCCGCGCCTCGGCGAGCTTCTTCATCCCGCCCTCGCGGAACGAGATGAAGATCGCTTCGGCCTCGGCGCATAACACGCCGTCCGCCTCGAGGCGCGCGCTGGTGAAGATCTTGCGCCCCTCGACGCGATCGAGACGGGCCTCGAAGAGCAGCTGCGTATGAAGGGGCGTCGGGCTGCGATATCTCACCGTGAGCGTGCCGGTCATGCCCGGATGGCCCGAAAGCGATTGCACGAAACCCAGGACCTCGTCGAAAGCGGCCGCGACGAATCCTCCGTGGACCGAGCCCGGGGGTCCTTCGTAGGCCGAGCCGAAGACCGCCGTCGCATGGGCGTGGCGGTCGTCCTTCTGGCCGATCGTGAGCGGCGGCGCCAGGGGATTGGCGAGGCCGATCAGTGGACTCTGATCGAAGAAGGCGCCGACGTCGCCGGCATTCGCGGACTCTCCGTAGAGGCGTGCGTCGCGGAGACGCGGATGGTCCTTCAGCGCCTCGGCATAGCGCTCGAGCGCGTCCGCCGCGCGCCGTAGCTCGTCGACCGGCGCGTTGCTCGGCACCAGTCGCTCGATGACGAGGCGCATCGCACTGGCCAGCCGACGCTTCTGGGTCCACATCTCGCTCTGGCTGAGTTTCGTGGCGTCCCAATGGGGCTTGATCTCGGGCGGGCCGGATTCACTCACGTTTTCTCCTGGAATCCCGGAATTCCGGACGGGGCGCGGCGCGAAAGTAGGGCCTCGACCCCGGCTCGCCAATGGGCCGGGGCGGGGCGGGACGTCCCAGGCGGCGGGTTTCCGTTTGATTTCGGGCTAGTGTCGTACTCCGGAAGTTCGCCTGCATTCCGGGAGTCCCTTCTCGAGAAGCGTCGAACTCCTGCAACAGGACACTCGCCTCGGAGCCCGTTCGTGCATCACTTCGCCCGCCGAGAGGGGGCCCGACTCGGAAGATCCGGATGACCGAATCCTCGCCCATGCTCTCCCTCGTCTTTCCCGCTTTCAACGAGGCCGAGAATCTTCCGGCATTGCTCGAAAGTGCCCTGTCGATCGGGGAAAGCCTCGATCTCGATTTCGAGATCGTGATCGTCGACGACGGATCCGAGGACCGCAGCGCCGAACTGCTCGAGCGCGCCTGCGCACGGGATGGCCGGATCCAGGCGGTCCACCACGCTTCCAATCGGGGATACGGCGCCGCCCTCCGCTCGGGACTCCGCGAGGCCCGCGGCGAGCTGGTCTTCTTCAGCGACGCCGATCTCCAGTTCGACCTCCGCGAGATCCGCCCTCTTCTCGATCATGCCAAAGCGTTCGACATCGTGGCGGGATACCGCGCACGACGAAGGGACCCCTGGCCACGAAGGGCGATCGCCGCCATCTGGGGCGGTCTCGTGCGCGCACTCTTCGACCTCCGCGTGCGGGACATCGACTGCGCCTTCAAGGTCTTTCGAAGAGAGGTCCTCGAAGCGATTCCGATCGAATCGATCGGCGCCTTCGTGAACACGGAAATCCTGGCACGCGCCCGGGCCGCGGGCTTCGAGATCAAGCAGATCCCCGTCAGCCATCATCCACGCCAGTCGGGTCGCCAGACCGGCGCCCACCCGCGCGTGATCGCCCGGGCGCTTTTCGAACTCGCCCAGCTCTACAGCGAGCTCCATCCGCGGGCCGGTCGGGCCGCCTCCCGCACGCTCGCTCG
>DRKE01000149.1 GCA_011051925.1 Deltaproteobacteria bacterium | reverse complement strand
GACGCGTTTACGAAACCGAGTGTCTGCATCACGAGGCCGAGATGGCCATGGGCATCGATGAATCCGGGGAGCAGTGCACGGTCTCCGAGTTCGACGACGCGGGTCCCGTCGCCGATGAGCCTTTCGATGTCCGTCTTGCTTCCGACGGCCACGATCGTGTCGCCCCGAACCGCCACCGCATCCGCCCCATCGGTCTCGGGGTCCACGGTGAGGATATGCTCGCCAAGAAAGACGAGATCTGCCGGCCGTTCCGGGATCTGACCGGAAAGGCCCGCGCAGCCCTGCGTCAGGATCGAAAGGGCCAGGGCCAGAACGGGAACGACGAGGGGTCGACGCGGACGGTTCGGATTCGTCACGGATTGCGGTCTCCAGTCACCCGATGGATCGGGAAAGTCGCGAGCATAGCGATCCCGCCGGTCGTCTCCCCCAGCCCCTGTGAATCCGGCGCGCGACGGCTATTTTTCCGCGCGACCCGCTCGAGGAGATTGACCCAGAATGGCAACTTTCGGTCTCTTGGTAGGAGGAGGACCGGCGCCCGGTATCAACGGCGTCATCCGCTCGGCCACCCTCGCCGCCGAACGACGGGATTGTCGAGTCGTCGGCATCCTGCAGGGCTTCGAAAGGCTCATGCAGGGCGATATCGATCACGTCCTCGAACTCGATTCCGAGGTCGTCTCCCGGATCCACGAGCAGGGCGGATCGATCCTGCGCACGTCGCGCGCCAATCCGACCCGGGATCCCGCGAATCTCGAGCGTGTCGTCGACGCCCTGGACCGGCTCGGAATCGACCATCTGATCTCGATCGGCGGGGACGACACCTGCTTCTCGGCCAAGACGGTGGCCGAAGCGGCCGGCGACCGGCTCCACGTCGCGCACGTCCCGAAGACGATCGACAACGACCTCCCCCTTCCCGCCGGCATTCCGACCTTCGGCTTCGAATCGGCCCGGGCGACGGCGACGGGGATCCTGACTGCGCTCCAGGAGGACGCGCGCACGGCCTGGCGCTGGTACATCGTCGTCTTGATGGGCCGCAATGCCGGACATCTGGCTCTCGGCGCAGCGAACTCCGCGGGGGCGGCCCTCGCCGTCGTCGCAGAAGAATTCGGCGGCGAATCGATCCGACTCGAGCGACTCGCGCGAATCATGGAAGGGACGATCCTCAAGAGTACGGCGCAGGGGCGGCCCCACGGCGTGATCGTCCTGGCCGAAGGACTCGGCGAATGCCTCGACCCGGCGGATCTCGCCGATTTCGATCTCCCCCTCGACGAGCACGGACATGTCCGATTGGCCGAGCTGCCACTCGGTCATCTCGTGAAGGAACGCCTCCGAAAGGGCCTCGTCGAACTCGGAATCCGGACGACGACGATCGAGAAGGACGTCGGCTACGAGCTTCGCTGCGTTCCGCCCAACGCCTTCGACCAGGACTACACCCGCGACCTCGGCGCAGGCGCCGTCGAAACCCTGCTCGCCGGCACGGCCAACGTCATGATCACCCGCCAGGACCAGCGGATCGTCCCGCTCCCCTTCGACGAGATCCTCGATCCCCGGACCGGGAAGACCCGCGTACGCATGCTCGATGTCGAATCCGGGAGCTTCGAGACGGCGATGGCCCTCCAGACACGATTGTCGGCCGCCGATCTGGACGATCCCGTCCTCGGCCCGAAGATCGCCGGCGTGAGCCAGCTCGATCTCTCGGAGCTGAAGGAACGCTTCAAAGGATCCTGAGCGGATCGCCCGAGCGGGATCCGACCGCTACGACGACGTCTTCATTCGGACGGGCCCGCAGGCGGGATGATCAGACCGGGAGACTCCCGATATGGGGCGCGAGCAGGCGAACGAGCGTGTAGCTGACCGCCCCGACCAGCGCCGCAGCGAAGAGCCCCACGGCGAGCGGGCGCATGCCGAGCCCCCGCAATCGCGTAAAACTCGTCCCCAGGCCGACGGCCGACATCGCGACCGCGAGACATAACGTCGCCGTCTTCGTCGCCCATCCGATCGTCGTCGACCAGACCTCTTCGGTCAGGAGGCCGAAGGGTCGATCGCCGAGATCCCCCAGAGTCCGAAGCAGGCTCATCGCGAGAAAACCGAAGACGAACATCGGAATCGCCGCCTTGATCTGGGACCGGATCGAACCCGTGGCCCGCGCGCGATTCGAATGGAAGGCCATCAAGGGGATCACGGCCAGCATGAACATGTTTCGCTGGAGCTTGGTCACCGTGGCCGCATCGAGGACTTCGGGCGTCCCGTATTGCGCCAGATAGACCATCCCCGCCCCCGCCACCTGCGACGTGTCATGGATTGCGGTCCCCATGAAGAGACCCACGAGCGTCGGATCGCCATCGAAGAGCTGATGGCCCAGATAGGGATAGGCCATCAGCGCGACCAGTCCGAAGATCGTGATGCATCCCACCGCATAACTGACTTCATCGTCCGTCGCGTCGATGACCGGTGCCATCGCGACGATGGCCGAATTGCCGCAGATCGCCGTCCCCACGGCGATCAGGGTGGCAAGCCGCGGCGGAAGACCCAGGACCGCACCGATCCGCGTCACGAAGAAGAGCGCTGTCGCGATGCAACAGACGACGATCGGAAGTGCGGCAAGGCCGATCGCGCCCGTG
>DRKE01000148.1 GCA_011051925.1 Deltaproteobacteria bacterium | reverse complement strand
GGCTTGCTCTCGCGAGTTCGCGACCCTCTGTACCGACCATTGTAGCACGTTAGTAGCCCTGGACATAAAGGCCATGAGGACTTGACGTCGTCCCCACCTTCCTCCGGTTTAACACCGGCAGTCTCGCTAGAGTGCTCAGCCGAACTGCTAGCAACTAACGATAGGGGTTGCGCTCGTTGCGGGACTTAACCCAACACCTCACGACACGAGCTGACGACAGCCATGCAGCACCTGTCATCGGGTTCCCGAAGGCACTCTCCCCTTTCAGGGAGATTCCCGAGATGTCAAATCCAGGTAAGGTTCTGCGCGTTGCTTCGAATTAAACAACATGCTCCACCGCTTGTGCGGGCCCCCGTCAATTTCTTTGAGTTTTAGTCTTGCGACCGTACTTCCCAGGCGGAGTGCTTCATGCGTTAACTTGGTCACCGCAGGGGTCAATACCCACGACGACGAGCACTCACCGTTTACGGCGTGGACTACCAGGGTATCTAATCCTGTTTGCTACCCACGCTTTCGAGTCTCAGCGTCAGTCACCGTCCAGGTGGCCGCCTTCGCCACTGGTGTTCCTCCCGATATCTACGGATTTCACCCCTACACCGGGAATTCCGCCACCCTCTCCGGGACTCTAGCCTGGCAGTATCGGATGCAGTTCCAGGGTTGGGCCCTGGGATTTCACATCCGACTTTCCAAGCCGCCTACACTCGCTTTACGCCCAATAAATCCGAACAACGCTTGCACCCTCCGTATTACCGCGGCTGCTGGCACGGAGTTAGCCGGTGCTTCCTTTGGAGGTACCGTCAAACCTGCGGATTGTTCACCCACAGGCATTCTTCCCTCTCGACAGAAGTTTACGACCCTAGGGCCTTCATCCTTCACGCGGCGTTGCTGGGTCAGGCTTTCGCCCATTGCCCAATATTCCCGACTGCTGCCTCCCGTAGGAGTCTGGACCGTGTCTCAGTTCCAGTGTGGCTGATCATCCTCTCAGACCAGCTATTGATCGTCGCCTTGGTGAGCCGTTACCTCACCAACAAGCTAATCAACCGCGGGCTCATCCTTTGGTGGTAGCTTTCAAGAAGAGGCCACCTTTTCCCACGTCGACCGAAGTCATCGTGGTCTTATTCGGTATTAGCTCCGGTTTCCCGGGGTTATCCCAAGCCTAAGGGCAGATTACCCACGTGTTACTCACCCGTGCGCCACTTTACTCACCTCCGAAGAGGCTTTCTCGTACGACTTGCATGTCTTAAGCACGCCGCCAGCGTTCGTCCTGAGCCAGAATCAAACTCTCCAGTTTAAAATTGGCTGACGACTTCATCGTCTTCGGCGTTTCCGCCTCGATACGACTCCATCGCCATATTCTCATGCGACCCCTGCCTTCTCGCGAAGAACATGGGTCACAAGGGGACATGTCTATGTTGTCTCGATCCGCTTCGCCGAGCATCCCCGACTGGGCGGACCACACGCTATTCAGTTTTCAAAGAGCGACCGAGGCCCTGGAAGCCTGTTCAGGACTTCCCCGGACAATCAATCCTCGAACATCCATCTGTGCCGGAGCCTCTCGATCCCTCTCGGTGCCGATTGGACATCCGGACGATTCCGTACCGCGCATGGACCCGACTTTGCTCCATGACTGCCAAGCAAAATCGGGCGATCGTTGGTCAGGAACCCCCCGCGAGTGCTCCCCGCGACGGGCGCCGGAACTTACGCAACGACCTGCCCCGGGTCAAGGGGCTTTCGGCGCCTTCTGAGCGCTTTTTTCCCACCCGGGGGATTCTTCATCGATTTCGTTCAATCCGATCGGATCTGGACCCGGGCAAAACGGCGTTTCCCGACCCGGATCAGGAACGATCCCGCCGCCAGGACATCCATGGGGCTTTCTTGCCTCACCCCGTCCACTGAAACGGCACCCTGCTGGACGAGCCGCCGAGCCTCGCTGCGGCTGGGAGCGAGCTTCCCCTCGGTCAGGACCTCGAAGAGCCGGAGTCCCTCGCGCCCCGCCAACCCGATCTCGACCTCGGGCACCTCTTCGGGAACCTGCTTGCGTTGAACGACCCGCTGGAAGCGCTCCTTCGCGTCCCGGGCCGCCGCCTCGTCGTGCATCCGCGAGACGATGCGACCCGCGAGATCGTGCTTGAGCGCCATGGGATCCCCTTCGCCTGCCGCGAGGGCCTCGACCGCCGAGACCAGGTCGGGCCATTCTCCGGCCGAGAGCAGACGACACCACTCCGCCATCGCGGCATCGGGAAGGCTCATGACCTTCCCGTACATCTCGGCGGGATCGTCGGTCAGCCCGATGCTGTTGCCGAGGCTCTTGCTCATCTTCTCGTGTCCATCGAGTCCCACGAGCAGGGGATGGGTCAGGACGGCCTGCGGCGCTTGTCCGTAGGCACGCTGGATCTCCCTCCCCATCAGCAGGTTGAAGGTCTGATCCGTCCCTCCGAGTTCGACATCCGCTTCGAGCGCCACGGAGTCGTAGCCCTGAACGAAGGGATAGAGGAACTCGTGCACGAAGATCGGGGTTCCACCTGCATGACGTTTCGCGAAATCGTCGCGCTCGAGCATGCGCGCGACGGTCCCTCGCGAACACAGGCGAACGAAATCGCCCGGCCCCATCGAATCCATCCACTCCCCGTTGAAACGGATCTCGACGGCACCGACGTCCAGCAGTTTCGCCACCTGGGCGACATAGGTCCGGGCATTCTCCTTGATCTGATCGGGATCGAGGGGCGGGCGCGTCTTGTTCCGTCCCGACGGATCGCCGATGCGGGCGGTGAAATCCCCGACCAGGAAGATCGGGGTATGACCGAGTTCCTGGAAACGTCTCAGCTTCATCAGCACGACTGAATGGCCGAGATGGAGGTCGGCCGACGAAGGGTCCAGACCGAGCTTCACCCGAAGCGGTCGCCCCTCCCGGAGCCCGAGCGCCAATCGCCGCGCGAGATCCTCCTCGCCATGGAAATCCACGACGCCCTCACGCATGATCGCGAGTTGACGCCGGACCTCCCGGTCGATCTGCTCATCCGTCATTCTTCCGTCGTCCTTCCCTCGTCCTCGAGCGGTTTCTCCGGCGACCCGGATCCGGGGGCGCCTTCCGCCACCGGCGATCCGGCGGCAAAGAGGCCGGATTCCGTCGCGATGAAATCCATTCGCACGTCGAGCGGCGTCATCGGGACGGCCTCGACGATCTGCCGATCGAAGCCGACCCCGATCCGGAGGACCCGCCGCCCCGGACCCGGCAGGACGGCCAGTGCCCGATCATAGTAGCCGCCGCCGCGCCCGAGCCGTCCGCCTCGCCGATCGAAGGCCAGGCCCGGCACGAGAAGGAGTGTCCCTTCCCCGATCTCCCGCTTCGGACAACCCGCAACGGGCTCGAGGATCCCATGGCGGCCGGCCCGCAGCATACCGAGATCCCGGATCTCCGCGAACTCGAGGACCCTTCCGGGTCGCATGCGAGGCAGCAGCAGTTTCTTGCCGGCCCGCTGGACCGCTCGGATCACAGGGCCGCAATCGAGCTCGCCGTGGATCGCCGAGTAGGCGACGACCACGGAGGCTGCATCCCAGCCCGGCCAGCGCTCGAGGTTTTCGGCGACGGAACGCCCCGCCCCGAGCGCATCTTCCTCGGTCACGGATTCGAGAGAGGCCCGGACCGCTCGACGCAGCCGGGCCTTTTCAGCATCGGAGGTCATGAGAAAACGAGAGGCAGTCCACGTTCAGGGAGCGCGCCACATCGCGTGCATCCGGGCCGAACCACCGGGCGTCCACAGAAAGCCGCATCCGGGGTCGCCGGAGGAATGCATCAGGTCGAGCGCTCTCGACCGCCTGCGGCCACCCGTGCTTCCGAAAGGGATTCGTCGACCGTCCGTTCTTCTTCGCCCGCGCCCACGTCCGATCTCGCCTCCGACCGTGCCTGGGCGCGCTCGCGAATCGATTCGACGCTCGGCAGGGAGAGGGCCCGTGCCCCGTCGCCTTCTTCGGTCCCCGTCGACGACCCACCCGGACCGGAGGAAGCGCTCGAAAGGACTTCGGGGGGCCCACTCGCTCCCGACAGCGGTCCGACCGTCTCTTCCGGCGAGCCGGATCCCACCGCCCCGCTCCCGCTCCTTTCGTCGCCTTCCAGCTCCTCCATGCACCCAGCTCCTGCCGACGATCCGGTGGCCTCGTCCCCTTCGATCGCCCGCTC
>DRKE01000147.1 GCA_011051925.1 Deltaproteobacteria bacterium | reverse complement strand
TGGAGATCGCTATGGCAGATTCCCGAAGCGGCGGTCTTCAACAGGACCTCGCCCGGACCGGGTGCGTCGATCTCGACCTCTTCGATTTCGAGGGGGGCATTGTTCGCTCGCATGACGGCGGCTTTCACGGCAACTCTCCTTGGGATTCCTGGGGTTCGGTCGGGCCTTCGTCCCGGGCCTCGGGACCGTTCCTTCCGTTGTTGATCGCCCCATTGTTGATCGCCCGGAGCGGATCCAGCGTCGAGGGGTTTTCAGGACGGGTGCGGCCTCCGAACGATCCTCAACGATCGCAGAGATCCTCCCCTCCAGCCAGCGTTCCCCGCCCCGGACACCGGGGCCACGCTACGCTTTCCGTCGTGTCCCACGCGAGGTCCCACGCCGTGTCCCATGCAAGATCGGAGCGAATCCTCATCTACGGCGCGACGGGGTACACGGGCCGACTCGTGGCGGCCGAGGCCGCACGTCGGGGGCTCGACGCCGTGCTCGCCGGGCGCGATCCCGACCGGCTGAAGGCGATCGGTGAAACGACCGGCTTCGAGACCCGCGCCGTCGTGCTCTCCGACCGCTCGAGACTTCGGGCTCTCCTCGAAGACTTCGCGGCCGTCCTTCACGTCGCCGGGCCCTTCTCCGAAACCGCGCGGCCGATGCTCGACGCCTGCCTCGAGGCCGGGACCCACTATCTCGACGTGACGGGCGAAATCACCGTCTTCGAGGCGATCGCCCGCCGCGACGCCGAAGCGAAGAAGGCGGGACTCACGCTGCTACCCGGGGTCGGCTTCGACATCGTGCCGAGCGATTGCCTGGCCGCCTGGACCGCTGCGCAGATCGAGGAACCCTCGCGCCTTCGCCTCGCCATCGCGGGCATGGATGGCGGCGTGTCGCGGGGGACGGCAAGGACCGCGATCGAATCGCTGGGCCGGGGGCTGATCATCCGGCGGAACGGAATCCTCGAAACCCGTCCGCCCGGAAGCCTCGAACGCCATTTCGATTTCGGTGCCGGCCCGACGCGCGGGGTCGCCATGCCCTGGGGCGACGTCGCGACGGCCTTCCATTCGACGGGCATTCCCGAGATCGAGGTCTACCTGATCCTGTCGGGACGCATGCCGGCTCTCCTGAAGGCGAGCCGCTTCGCGGCGCCTCTCCTGCGACGACCCGCGGTCCAGCGATTCCTGAAGGCGCGTGTCGAGGCGATGCCCGAGGGTCCCGAGGCGCGCGTTCGAAACGGAACCCGCGCGCTCCTGCTCGCCGAAGTCGAAGGACCGGG
Source organism: Deltaproteobacteria bacterium (assembly GCA_011051925.1). Classification (GTDB taxonomy): domain Bacteria; phylum Myxococcota_A; class UBA9160; order UBA9160; family UBA4427; genus UBA4427. Next base: position 12,679 of record DRKE01000147.1, on the reverse strand, counting down.
CGACCAGCTCGCCCGAACCCTTCTCGAGACACCGAGCGGCTACGCCCTCACGCCCGTTGCCGCCGTCGAGTGTGCGCGGCGTGTGGCCGCAGGAGAGGCCCCCACCGGCTTCCAGACGCCTTCGACGGCCTTCGGCGGGGATTTCGTGCTGAGCTTGCCAGGCTGTGTCCGGACGGATCTCGAACGCGAATGACCCGGGATGGGGGATGCAGCCCGCCGGCACGCACGACCGGCCTGAGCTCCCCCGTCATTCCCCCCGAAAGACCGGCGGCCGCTTTTCGAGAAACGCCTTCGGCCCCTCGACGGCGTCCTTCGACATCATGACCTTCATGCCGTGTTCCATCTCGATCTTGAAGGCCTCTTCTTCGGAAAGGGTCTCGGTCGCGCGGAGCGTGGCGAGGATGCCGGCAACGGCGAGCGGACCGTTGCTCGCGATCCGCTGGGCGATCTCCATCGCCCGGGCGAAGGCCTGGCCGTCGGGCACGACATGGTTCACCAGACCGAGTTCGTACGCACGCCGCGCGGGCAGATCCTCGCCTGCGAGCAGCATCTCCGCCGCGATCGCGTAGGGGATCTGTCGCCGCAACCGGACCGCCGACCCCGCCATCGGGAAAAGGCCACGCTGGACCTCGGTCACGCCGAACATCGCGCTCTCCCCCGCCACCCGGATGTCCGTCCCCTGCAGGATCTCGGTTCCGCCCGCCCGCGCGAACCCCTCGGCCGCGAGAATCACCGGCTTCGTCGGCCGATAGGTCTTCAACCAGCATCCCATCATGATCGCCGGCTCGCTCATGACGCGTTCCATCCACTCGTTCTCGGGCTTGCCCGCCTGGAGCTTCGGGATCTCGGACAGATCCATTCCCGCACAGAACGTGTCGCCGGTCCCGGTCAGGATCGCGACCCGGAGTTCGGGGTCGGAATCGAGTTCGACCCAGGCGTCGTAGAGCCGGCACATCACCTCGGAATTGACGCAATTCTTCTTCTCGGGCCGGTTCAGGATGACGCTCAGGATGTGGTCTTCTTTCTGGACGATGACGGCGGGCATGGCGGGCGTTCTCCTCGAAGGGTCCGCGCGGTGGTCGGCGCGAGAAGCGGCCGCCGGACGCCCCGGTCCGGCGGATCTGGAACGGAAGGCGAGTCTACGAAAGCTCATCGGGCCCGGACACCCACGACCCGATGCGCGTCCCCACCGCGCCTTCCCCCCTCACCCATGCCCCCTGGGGCTCTCTTCCTTGTTCATCCCGGGGCCTGGACGGCCGATTCCCCGCCCAGAGCGCGATCCGGCCTCTTCGACCTTGAGCCGGGCCCCGGGGTCGGGTACAAAACGGGCCCACGACGTGATCCCCGATCGTCTAACGGCAGGACAACAGACTCTGAATCTGTGAATTGTGGTTCGAATCCACATCGGGGATCCACGTTTCCGCCCCTCGCGTCCCGATCACCCCGACCTTCTCGCCCCCTGGCTCGCCCCGTTCTCGGCGACCTTTCTCGCCCCCTTTCTTCGCCCCCTTCCTCGCCCACCCGAGGACACACGCGGGCGCCGACCTCCGCGCCGACCCCGCCCAGCTCGACGAGAAGATGGCCTGTCGTGCGCGCGGGAAGCCGGGCGACGCGGCGGCCGAAGCGGTCCAGGACGAGGCTCGAGCCGCCATTCGAAACGCGCAGGAGGGGCAGACGCGCTTCGATCGCGCGGTAGGCCGCGACGCGCTCGAGCTGTCGCTCGAGGACTTCGACGACGCCCGCATCGAGCCAGCTCGAATCGGCCAGGACGACGAGGGCCACGCTCTCCGGGTCGCGCCGGCCGGCGACGAGACCCGGGAAGAGGACTTCGAAGCAGAGGATCGGCGAGAGCGTGAACTCACCGTGAAGCGCCCGGCCCTTCGACGTTTCGGCGACCCTGGGCCCCGACTCCGTTCCGAAGAGCAGGGCCTGCAGGATCGACCGTCCCGGAAAGGAGCGGCCCGATTCGACCAGGGGGATCGCGCGAACCTTGTCGACCGTGTCGCGCAATCCGACCCCGGGACTCCACCAGCCGACCGAATTCCGATAGCGCCCCGGTCCGGCATCCGGCGCTGCACGCAGCAGTCCCCCGACGACGGGCACGTTCCAGCCATCGACGGCGTCCCGTAGCCGACGGGTAGCAGGGTCATTCGGTTTCTCGGAGCGTTTCCCGGTTTCGACCCTGACGAGAAGACTTTCGGGCCAGAGGATGAGATCGATCGCCTCGCCGACCGGAATCGCCCGACGCGTCTCCTGCAGGACCGCCTCCAGCGCCCATGCATGATAGGCGGGATCCCAGCGATGGTTGGCTGGAAGATCGGTCTGGACGAGCAGGAAGGACCGCACGTCGGCTCGGGGTCTGCCCCCGAGCGGGCGATGCAACGGGCGACAGGGTCCGGAAGCCAGACGATCGCCCGCGACGGCGCCTACGACCCCGGGGCTTCCCACCCATTCGCGTGCGACGGCGAATCCGCTCCCGGCCAGGACGAGGCCCGCCAGACCGACGCCCAGGGCCCATCGCCTCTCGAAGCGTCCGCCCGCGAGACCGTTCGCCATCGCGCCGTTGGCCGCCAGGAGAAGCGCCGAAAGTCCGGGAACGCCGACCAGGGATGCGAGTTGCGCCACACCGGATTCCGGCGGCTGTGAATGACCCAACAGGAGGAGAGGCAGCCCCCAGCATGCCCTCTCCGACCCCCATTCGGCCGCCCCGAAAGCGAGCGACGGAGCGAGGATGCGGACGCCGAGGGGACGTCGCCGGGTCCGCCAGACGAGCCAGCCGGTCCCGGCGAACATCCATCCCTTCGCCACGAGTCCGACGAAAAGCGTGCCGAGCACCGCGCGGATCGGCCCGGCGCCCTGGGACGCGAAGGCCTCGACCAGCCAACCGGCGCTGAGCCCGACATGGACGAGCGCGAGGACGGCACCCGCGAGGGGGGCCTCGAGGGGCCCCGCGCGACCCATCCCGAGCCACCACGGAACCAGGGCGAACCAGGCGAGAAAGCCGAGGCCACCCTCCGCCTGTGCCCGTGAAAGCAACCCGGCACTCGCGAGCACCGAGATCCAGCGCCCGGCCACCCCTGGATCCGCACGCGATCGGTCGTCCGCCCTTCGCCGGTCATGACCTGCCATCCGCCGTCTCCGTTTCCGTCTCCATTTCCGCCTCCATTTCAGCGCCCGAGACCCGGCGCGCGGTGCTCGGCGCCCGAGACCCGGCACTCGGCGACCGTCGATCCGTGCGATCGGCACGAGCGTCATGCTAGGCGGATTCCGAACGCGGGAAACAGCCACCCGCCGGTTCACACGGAACTTGATGGAATCCTGACATCCCGGACCGACCGCCTTCCTTAGGCTGGTTTCCGAATCGCGATCGCGCTTCCGGACAGATCGAATCGCCGATCGCCCGATCGCGCCCAGCCGGGGGAACTTCCGATGATGCAATCGACGACGAATGGCCCAGCGCGGGAAAACACGGTCCGCGTCCCTCTCCTTCCGGGACGCGTCGCGCTCGGGTCGCTGGCCTGCGCGATCCTCGCTTCGCTCCTGGGCCCGTCGCCGGCAGCGGCCATGCCCGTACCCGGCGATGCGATGCCCTCGGACTCGACGGTCACGGCGAATACCGGTGCGGCGAACTACCGGATCCCGATCGAAGTCCCGCCGGGACCCGGGGGCCTCGCACCGGTCCTGAGTCTCGACTATTCGAGCCGGAACGGAGATGGGCCCTTCGGAATCGGTTGGAACCTCACGCTGAGCGAGATCGCCTGCAGCGCGCGCTTCGGCGTGCCCGATCCCGCGAATTGCAGCCGCTTCGAGCTCGACGGACAGCTTCTCACGCGGGACGGCACGACGAATCGCTACCACCCCTTCATCGAAACCTTCCAGCGGATCGAATTCATGCCCGCCTCGGGAAGCTGGCAGGTGATCGATCCGAACGGCACGATCTTCCGCTACGGCGTCGACCCGGACGCGCGGATCGAGTCGCGCGGGGGCATCGCGCGCTGGTTCCTGTCCGAGATCGAGGATCCCTTCGGAAATCGCGTCTTCATCACGTATGACGACACGACGGATCCGGGGACGCGCTATCCCCTTCGGATGACCTGGGGCGCGGGTGCCTCGAAGGCCTCCGGAAAACGCCAGGTCGATTTCATTTTCGGAGAAGCGCGTCCCGATCCGATCCATGATTTTCCGGGTGGCGTGGAGCGTCGGATCACGCGGCGACTGACGGAGATCCAGGTATCGAGTTTCGGTGCGCTCGTGCGCCGTTATGCGTTCGGATACGCGCTTCCAGGGATCGACTACACGACCGGTCGCTCGCGGCTCTCCTGGGTCCAGGTCTTCGGAAGCGACTGCACGGGGGAGATCAGCAGCTGCACGGGACTTCCGCGCCGCGAGTTCGAATACACGGACTCGAAGGACGACGGCCTGACCGGACGCTTCTCGAAATTCGAGAAGACGCCGGAATACGTCGTGCCCTATGCGGGAAGCTGGCAGTCCGGTCGTCCCCCCGTTCGGATCGGGGACGTGAACGGCGACGGCCTTCCCGATCTCATCAAGGGGGGCGCGACCTTTCCCCTCGGAGACGCGAGCGCGCCCGAAGCGGTCCGGGTCGAACTCAACATGGGCCCCCACTATCAGGACTGCGGCCAGGAGTTCATCGACAACGGCTTCTGCTCGACCTTCCAGGAGGATCCAGCCTGGTCGGCCGCTCTTCGGAACCTCATGGTCGTCCGCCCGCGGGCGGATTTCAGCCAGATCCTGCCCGACCTCTCCTCGGGTGCGGGCCCGACCGTCTTCCACGACGGCGGTTTTCCCGGCATCTGGGAGGCGAGCTACAGCACGGTCGAAAAGCCCGTGAGCGACATCCTGCCCGCATCCCTGCTACGGCCCGATTCCCGCCAATCGGCGGGCGCGATCGTGAGCCAGACGCCCGGCGTCTCACAGACGGGCTGGATCGAAGGCCAGGGGCGACTCTTCCTGGCGGACCTCGATGCGGACGGCCTCGCGGATCTCGTGGTTTCGGTCCGGCTTTCGGGTGTCGACAAGGTGCTTGCCGCGGACGGAACGCCGATTCCGCCGTCGGCCGTACAGCGCGAACCGGGCATCGAGGTCCGCATGGTCTATCGCAATACCGGGGATCCGGCCGTCGGCTGGGTGGCCGACCCCGACCTCGCGGCGGGCCTGCCGGCCTTCGGCATCGTCCAGTTCGAGAGCGGCTACGGAACGGAATCGAAGCTGCCCTTCGCGCCTTCCGAGGCGCCGGCCCTCATCAGCCAGGCCATCCAGTTCACGGGCGGGGCCATCGGCCCGGGGCCCTGCGGCGTGCGGGGCCTGGCCGGCGGACCGACGCCGGTCGCCGGACAGCTCCATCTCAGCCCGGACGTATGCTTGAACTACGTGAATCTCGACCCGCGCTTCCGGGATTTCAACGGGGACGGCTTTCTCGATCTCATGGTCCTCGAGCTCGACGACCCCGAGGCGCTCTACCAGGGTTTCATGGACAACGCGACGGGCACCTTCTATCGCGGCGCCGGTGCCCCCGAACTGCCCAACAACCTGGCCCGCAGTCGCGTCTATCTCCAGGTCCCGAATGCGGCCCCCGGAGAGGATCGCTGGGTGCGCGCCCCCCGGTTCGACCTGCCCGCCGTCCCCTTCCAGACGGTCGGTAGCGGCGGCTTCGCGCCGACCGGATCCGTCGCCTATCACCCCTTCGCCCATTCCCAACCCATGTCCCTCGATCCGCTCCACGTCCGTGCCAACTATTGTCCCGGCTTCCTCGGCATTCCCAACTGGGAATACTGTGCGCCCCTCAGCTTCAACACGAACCTGGGAATCCGATTGGCCGACCTGAATCGCGACGGTCTGACCGATCTCGTCTGGAGCCGACAACACCAGTTCACGGACGTCGAGCAATATCCCGAATTTCCGGTCATCGCCGAGGGCGTGCTGCTGAATACCGGGACGGGCTGGTGCAGTTCCGTTCCCGAGATGGCCGTCCATGTCGAATCGGCCTGTCCCGATGCCGCGATCTACTACCCGCCGAAGAATTCCTGGCCGACGCTTCCCGGCGTCCCCAACGGCTTCGCCTTCTGGGACCATCCCGACAGCGGCATGCAGACGGGCCAGCTCGCCGACCTGAACGCCGATGGCTACCTCGACTACATCCAGACCCACACCAATCCGAACCGGCCGGGACGGGAGGCCTGGATCTTCGATCCGGCGGGCGCATCCAGGCCCGTTCCCGACATGTGGATCAAGGACCCCCGCTACGACCTCGACATCGATTACGACCTGATCGGCGATCTCTACCTCGAGACGATCGGCCTCGCCGTCGTCGACATCGATGGCGACGGCGCTGCCGATATCGTGGGCGATTCGCTGAAGGGTCCGGCGAGCGACCCGACTCCCGTTCCCCAGGCCTTCGTATCGAAGTCGACCCATTCGGACCTGCTGAAACTCGTTCGCAACGGGACCGGCGGTCAATTGGCGATCCGCTATGCCTCCGCGATCCTCCAGCGCGACGGGACCGCCGGTGGCCTCGAAGAAGAGGCCGAGGCCGATGCCCAGGCGCTCGGGGAAGCGCTCGGCGCGACCGCGCTCGCGGATTCCGTGCGCTGGGATTCGGGACCGGTCGTTCGCGAGATCCGGATTGCCGGGCCCAATCGTGCGCCCGATCCCGATCTTCCGGGAACGGCCTTCGGACCGCCCACCACCTACCGCTACGGGCATCCGCGCTTCTGCACGAAGAGCCGATCCGAGCTGGGCTTCCGGATCGTCGAAGAGACGCGACCGGGCGGTGAGGTCGTGACCCGCCATTTCCACCAGCTTCACGGTCGCGCCGGAAGGACCTCGAGCGTCGTCGTTTCGGAAGACGGGATCGATGTCCACCGCTACGAAGAGGATTGGGAGATCCGCCCGGCCGTCCCCGCCGATCTTCCCGGTTCGATCGCCGATCCCGAAGTGCATGTGGGCCGGCTGGTCGAGACCCGCTCGATGAACCTGTATCCGGATGGCGGAAGAGGCGCGCTCCTTCGCCGCCGCTTCGAGTACGACGACGCCTACGGCTACAATTTCGTCGAGAGAACGGTCGAGACGCGACCGACCGGAACCCTCGCGACGCTCCGCGTCCCGGATTCCGATCCGGCCGCCTCGATCTTCGGGCTGGTCGCCGAAGAGAAACGTTTCGGTCGGGAGACGGCCGCGTTCGGAGACCTCGACTTTCTCGAGCACACGCTGACCAGCCATTTCCTGGGTCGCCCCGCCATGGTCACACGACGAACGAAGGCTCGGGACGCCGGAGGGCCGGGGGCCTCCCAGTCGGAATCCTTCGAATACGATGCCTGGGGCAACCTCACCCGACACGTCGTTCACGGCTCGGAGGGTGATCGGATCACCGACTACTGCTTCGACGGCGATGCCCAGGGCGGCGACGATGCCGACTGGTGTCCCGATCTCGCCCAGACGGCCGTCGTCCAGGACTCGCACAGCGTTCGAGTCGGCATCCGGGATGCCCTCGGCGGCATCGTCGAAGAGATTCCCGACCCCGTCTTCGCGACGATCGTCGAGACCCACTCGAGCTATTCGGACGAGCCTTCCAGCCGGGTCGAACTCGATCCCTTCGGCCGACCCACGCAAACCTGGGTGGCGGGCGACGGATCGGACTGGATCCGGACATCGAGGACCGTCTACGACGACTCCTCGTTCGAGACGCCCGTCCTCGACCGCTTCCTCTACCCCGAAGCGGACTCCGCGGACGACGACGCGATCTGGAGTTCGATCGTGTCGGACGGTTTCGGCGGGACCTGGAAGGAGATCGGCGAAACCCCATCGGGGTTCGTCGCGCGACTCACCTACCATGATCCGGCGAACCGGACGCTGCGACAGAGCCTGCCCACGAGCTGCGCCGATGAGACGTGCTCCGGGCGCACGGGGGCGGTGGAGGCCTTCGCTTCCCTCGTCCGGACGGATGCGATCGGCCGACCCCTTCGAAGCGACACGCCGGACGGCGTGTCGGTCTTCGCCTATTCCTGGCGAGTGAAGAGGCAGGGACCGGGGGCCCTCGGTGGGATTTTCGACTCGGTGCTCGAAAAGAACGGCAAGGGCGACCTCGTCCGGCGCGCCTTCGATGGAGAGCGGATCGGATGGATCGAGGAATGCGGGCATTCGCTCGACCCGGAGACCGTCGATATCCGCTCGGCAGGCTGCACGGGGTCGGGATCGACCGTCACCCACTACGAATACGAGGCGACCGGCGAGCTTTCGATGATCCACGACCCGCGCTCCGCACCCCCCTTCGACGATCCCGGACATGTCCTGCGATACCACTACGACACGCGCGGCCGCGTCGTGCGGATCGAGGACCCCGACCTCTCGGGGTCGGGCGAGACCAGGACGAGTTACGACGACTATGGACGAGTCGCCAGCACGACGAACGCCCGACGCCAGCAGCGGAGCTTCGTCCATGACCCGCTCGGGCGACTCACCCGGATCTCCACGCCAACGGGGGAAACCGACTACACGCTCGTCTATCGCCCCGGCGAGAAGAGGGCGGGCATCGATTCATCAGACGACTATCAGCGAACGATCAGCTTCGACGGGCTGGGCCGCGTCGCGCGCGAACGCATGGCGGTGCGAAACGCCTCCGGTCTGCTGCAGGAGTTCCATACGGACTACTCGTATGACCTGCTGGGTCGGATCACACGGATCCTTCATCCGGCAAAGCACTATTCGGTCTTCGGCTGGGAGGACACGGCCGTCCGCTATGAGTACGTGCGTGGATTCCTCGACCAGGTCTGCGAACCCGGGAGTGCGAGCGACTGTGATTCCGCCGAGAAGAGATACGTGAGCGCCGTCGGGTTCGACGACCTGGGCCAGCCGATCTCGATCAGCCATCCTGGCGGCGTGCGAAGCTTCGAATACGATCCGGCAACCCTGCGCCTCGTCCGGGACGGCTTCTCTTCTGCGACCTACCAATACTCGAAGAGCTACGACGAGCGCGACGGTCTGGGCAACATCCTTTCGACCTCGGGATTCGAAACCGCGACTCCCGCACTCGACATGAACGACAGCTATTCGTACGATCGGCGAAATCGGGTCGAGCGATGGTCCAAGGAAGGGATCGAATACACGTTCGCCTACGACGATCTGGGCAACCTGACACGTCATGCCGACGAAGGCCAGGTCTATTCCGACCCGGCGCGTCCCCATGCCATCACGCGGCGTGATCTGCCCTCGCCGATCGACTACGGCTACGACGATGACGGCAATGTCGTGTCGATCCTCGGTGGAGCGCAGCCGCAGTATTTCGGATTCGACTCGGCCAACCGGCTCGTCTGCCAGGGACGATCCCCCTCGAGCTGCGACACCCGGATCGCCTACGACGTCAACGGAAAGCGGATCGCGGAATACGCCGGATCCAGCGGCCTCTTCAGCGCCCATATCGGCGACACCTTCCTCTACGAGAACGATCGGGTTTCCTCGATGGCGAGCGTCGAGATCCTGCTCGGCGGTAAGCGGATCGCGCTGAAGCGCTTCCGGCCGAAGCTTCGGCCGTCGAGCGCGAGTCTCTTTGCGTTTCGTGTTCCTCGGAACCTGCTTGCGGGCGGCGCCGGAGGGCTCGTTTTCCTGCTGATCGTGTGCTGCGCGAGAGGGGGCGTCTTCCTGGCGATCCGTCTCCGCCCGCTCCGTGCCTCGATGGCGCTCACGGCGGCGGGCTCGCTCTTCATTCCCTCGATCGCGACGGCGGGCGTCCCCTCGAACGCATCCCTTCCCGACTACTATTGGGAGATCTCGGACCCGCTGGGCTCGAGCTCGGTCATGCTCGACGAGGAGGGGGGACGGCTGCGCCACCAGACCTTCACGCCGTTCGGGCGCGTCCATGGCGAGACGGGCATCGGCCTCCGGACCTGGTTCGCTGGACATCGACGGGACGACCGCTCGGGACTCATCTACATGAAGTCCCGCTGGTACGATCCGGCATCGGGCCGATTCCTGAGCATCGATCCGCTCGTCCGATCGGCCTTCCATCCCCAGTCGACGAATGGCTACTCGTACGTCGAGAACAATCCGGTCAACCAGACGGATTCGAGCGGAATGAGTCTCGACTGGCCGGGACCGAGCGGGCGCCCCTTCATCTTCCAGATGCATGGGCTGGGCTGGGTCGATTCGACGACGATCACGCTGAAGATCACGAACAAGAAGACCGGCGCGACGATCACCCGATCGAAGACGACCCATTCCGGCTCGATTGCCGGAGGCACGGCGGGTCTTGGCCAGGGCGCGATCGATGCGATCGGCAGGCGGAGCGGAAGCGGTGGCGGAAGCCTGTCCGGAAGCGGAGATCCGATCGACCCCTTCGCGGGCGCTGAGAAGTTCCCGCCGGTGATCGGGAAGCGATCGGCCTCCCATGGTCCCGCCGAACTCGACCGGCTCTTCAACGCGCCGGGCGTCGAGCAGTTCCCGACCGTGACCCCACAGAGCTACGCGAATTTCGTGGCTCATGCGAATGCGGGAAACCGGTCGCCTTCTCCGGCATCGCCCATGGATCCGACGCCACCGCCCAACATGGGCCTGGGAACGGGTCCGCGTGCCAAAGGCCTTGCCGACGCCCTTCGTAGCCTCGTCGCGGCGCCCGGGCCCGGAAATCCGACCGTTCTCGCCATCATGGGTGCAGGCGCCCTCATCAGCGGTGCAGGCGCCCTGCTGACCGCCCTCGCCGTCGGCCTGGGCTTCGGCACGGTCATCGGCGTGTCCGCCGCCGGCTTGGCGATTCTCGGAGTGGGGCTTCTTGCCATCGGAACGGCAGAGCTGGTCCTCGCTCGTCGAGCGAGAGGATCCTGATGTGTATGCTTGCGGCAGGGGAACCGAGCTTCGGCAGCCCGTGTCGGCAGGAATCCAGCAGGGACAGGGATGGAAAACCAGGCAAGGAAAAGGAGAAGAACATGACCTCGATGACTCCGGTCGAACGCCGACTGCGTGCCCTCTTCATCATGGCCTGGATCTCGCGCTGGGCCTTCGCCCTGATGATCACCCACTGGTTGATCATCGCATCGGCCTGGTTGCTCGACGCGCCACTCGACTGGTCCGCGGACTACATCGCGATCATCGTCGTCCTCACCGCGTTCGCGGCCGCTTCGGCCCTCTCCTATCTCGCCCGGGATCCGCGCTTCGTGGAGCGGATGCGGGCCGGCCCCGCCTCGATCCTGAGCCATTCGATGTGGATCCTCTGGGCCGCCGTGGCGTCGAAAGTCGGCGGAATCTACCTCTTCGTCGAGGGTTTCGAGAAAGCCGGATACTGGGCGATGGGACTCGGGTTGGCCGTCATCGTCTGCGAGCTCTCGGCATTCATCGGCAACATCTGGATCGAGGCGACCCGCACCATGGGAAACCAGCCCTCGTAGGAGCGAGCCGGAACGCGCCCGGCCTATTCCAGCAGACGAAGCGGATCCCCGACACCGACGCGGCCCGGCTTCTCGACGCTGGCATAGATCCCGAGTTCCCCGCCCGTCTCGCGGACCAGTGCCCGCATGACCGCGGGATCCCGCGGCAGGTCTTCGAAGCCGTGGGTCACCATCACACAACGGGGACATCGGACCGTCATCTTCAGGATCGCCTCGCCGATGGCGATCCGCCGACCGATCCAGTCACGTTCGGGGAAGGGAGATCCGGTTCCCCCGCACGACGCCGCCTCTGCAACCAGGAAATTCGGCCGGAATCGCCGTTCGTCGAAGATCGAGGCCGACGCCCGCTCGGACATCGTCTCGAGGGAGCGCTTCGAAAGCAGGAGCAACGGAAACGCGTCGAAATAGGTTCCCGGTGGCGATTCGTATTCGAGCAGTTCCGGGGGGAAGACCGAGAGATCCGGAAGCGGCTCGCCGGGCGCGCGACCGAAGATCGCGCGCAACTCCGTTTCCATGTCCTCATGAGCCGGCGCGCCACGGCGGTAGTGGTCGAGAGCGTCAGAGGGAAGAAGGGGCCAGAGGGTGACCGGCTGACCGACCGCCTCGCTGACCCGTTCATGGACGTCGGCCGCGCCCGTCCCGACCGTCGTCCCGTCGGGCAGGAGGATCTCGGCTGGACTCGATCCCTCCGCGCCGGGGGCCTTCGCATAACGCGCCCGGAGCTCCATCAGCGCGGGAATCTTCTTCGCACCACGGATCCCGCCCCGGACTTCGTCTCGCACGGCCCAGACGCGATCGCCCGGCAGCCCCCGGGAGGCGAGCTCCACCCCGTCGAGCCGCTCTCCAGCCATGCTCTTCACGGGATAGCGACGGATCTCTTCGATCCGGCCGACGATCATCTCGACGTTCCTCCACGGCACGGGACACGGTTGGAATCTGCGGGGAACGGGACGCCCCGGACCGGACAGACGACGGGGATCATCCGCAATTCGGACGATGGCCGGTCGCGATCGCCCGTTCGTAGATCGGCATCATCTTCGGAACGAGTTCCTGCAGCCGCCGGATCCGCGTCGCATGGCTCGGATGGGTCGACAGGAATTCGGGTGGCGCCTGGCCGGCCGACGCGCGACTCATGTTCTGCCAGAGCAGGGCGCTCTCGCGCGGATCGAAGCCCGCCCGGGCCATCAGTTCGATGCCGATCTCGTCGGCTTCACTCTCCTGGGTCCGGCTGAAGGGCATGAGGACACCGTACTGGAGACCGAGCCCCAGGGCTCCGAAGAGTTGTT
>DRKE01000146.1 GCA_011051925.1 Deltaproteobacteria bacterium | reverse complement strand
TCGCCCTGGAGAAGCTCGCGGAGCGAAGCTTCGACGTCCTCTCCGCACCGGATCCGATCGCCTGGTTCGAGGAGCATCGATTCCTTCTCCAGGGCCCCGCATCGGGACGCGCGCTCGGCGCGCTGGGACTCGGAAGAGACGCGGATCGACTGATCCGTATCGGGCGTGGGCTCAGGGAACTCCACGACTCGGGTCTCGATCTCGGACCGTGCGCGGACCTCGTCGATCACGTCCGGGAACTGGTCGCGCCCGACCCCGGAGAGCTGATCCGGGCCTTCCCGAGACATGCTCCGGTGATCGAGAACGTGCTCGAGCGCATCGCGCGAAGCGTGGCGGACGGAGATCCGCCTGCCGCCGTTCCCCTTCATCGGGATTTCCATCTGCGACAGATCTTCGATGACGACGTTCGGATCTGCGTCGTCGACTGGGATCTCTGCGCGGCGGGTGACCCCGCTTTCGACGTCGCCTACTTCATGACCTATCTGAAGACGCATTTCCGACAGGAGATCGCGAACAGGGCGTGTGATCGCTTCCTGGCGGGCTATGGGCCGGATCCGGGCCTCCTCGAACGTCTCGATCTGCACGAGGACTTCAACTACCTGCGGCGCTCCTGTCGTCGGTTCCGGCTACGGGATCACGGTTGGAAGAACGAGATCGAATGGATGATGCGACGCCTGCATCATCGGATCTTCGACCCACCATGCGGATTTCCCGGATCAGCGACCTGAGCGTCCGCTGCGGCGCCCCGAACGTTCAGGACGATCCGGGCGATCCCGGTCTCCGCGATCCCGGGCGCCCCGATCGTCGCGGTCCCTGCGACCGCTGTGTTCCGACCGATCCTCGTGGTCGTCCTTTCCCTTCCCGTGATGGCCTTCATCGTCCCGCGAGTAGAGCGGATGGCCGTGGCGTCCGGGGGTGTCGACGAAGATCCGCTCCGCGCGGACTCGACCCCGTTGATCGAGGTGGCCCTCGACCCGCACGAGCGCATCGACGTTCAGGTCGTGTACGCGTGCTGCGGATCGTTCGATCTCCAGGCCGGTTCCCGCCAGTCGGAAGCCCGTGTCGGAGCCGCCCGGGGCGGCGAAGCCCTGGATCGAGACGCGTCGGGCGCGCGGGTCGATGACCGGGGCGCCTTCGATCCGCGTCGCTTCGAGCGTACGGGTCTCCGCGTTCCAGCGGCCGTGGACCCGAACCCGTCGACCGTCGCGGATGCCCGCCGGACCGGAATCGGAAAGCGAGGGCAGCGTCGAGCGGACGTCGCCGACGTAGACCGTATCCCGGCTCATCTCCCGCACGACGGCCGTGACGCTGGCCCGCTCGGTCCTGGGCTCGCGATCGAGCCGGGAGGCGGCCACGATCCCGTCCGCACGCCGAAGCCCGCTGACCGAGAGGTGGGCGCCCGCCTCGAGTCGGTCGAGTGTCGTCGGCTTGCCGGTCGCCCGGTCGAAGACGATTCCGCCGGGGCGGAGTTCGACCGGCTGGTCCATGACCCAGACCCGGCGGGAAGCGGGGTCGACCCGATCGACGGGGCCACTGACCGCCGTCTCGACGTCGATCCGCGAGGCGAAGAGGGGCCGGTCCTTCGACGTCAGGATCCGCACCGTCTGACCGACCGAAAGATCCGAGACCGACGCCGCTTCACCGTCCCGTCGGATGCGCGTTCCCGAGTCGTACTCGACTTCGAGTCCGTTCACGCAGACGCTTCCGAAGCCCGTCACGAGCCCGAAGATTCCCGTTCCTCCGGTTCCCGTCCCGTCGCCACCGCTGAATCCCGTTCCCCCGGTTCCGGTTCCCGATCCGGGAAGGCCCGAATCGCGGAGTCCCGTGCCCCCCGTACCCGTTCCGGGCATCTCCGCGCCCTGGAGTCCCGTCCCGGCGGCGCCACTGGAATCACAGCCCGCCCATGCGGGCGTCGCGAACGGGAGGGTGGCGAGAAGCAGGCTTCCGATCAGGAAGGCCTGGATGCGTGGACACTCAATCTTCATCGGGTGGGTCTCCCGTTTCCTTCCCGGAAGCCCCGGGGTCGAGATCCGCCTCGTCGCGCTCATCGGCGGCATAATAGTAGGCGCCTACGGTCATTCGATATGTCGCGTCTTCGCGTCCGGCGTCCCGGCGCTGGAGTTCGAAGGCGCGTCGATTGAGATCCCGAAGCATCCGGGCGCCCGCCTCGCGTGCCGCGCGATCGAGTTCTTCGACGGATTCCCGGCTGAGTTCGTCATAGAAGACGCTGCGGTCGAAATAGGGCCGGCCCTCCCCGATCAGGTTGTGGGCGCCGGTCGCGACATGATCCCGGAGGTTCCGGCCGAAGAAATGGATCTTCGCTTCGAGGCCCTCCTCGGGAACGAAGGACTCGACGCGCAGCCGCACGATTCCGTCATCGTCCATTTCCGCGATGCCCTGCCGGATCCATTCGTCGAGGACCGACCGCGCGGGAATGTCCTTGTTGACGGCGGTCACCAGTTCTTCGAAAGAGGGTTCTCCCTCCCGGCCGGGCATGCGTGGCAGGGCCCGTGGGGCCCCTTCGGTGTCGAGATAGCGCGGATCCCCCATCCAGCGGGAGACGAGGAGCGCACCGAGGGGGATCGACGGCGAGGTCGTCCCTTCCGCCTCTTCGCGCAGGCGCCTCAGGCGCTTCACGTCCTTGCGATGGATTCCCGTGAGCAGGCTGATCCGGCTGTCGGTCTGGCGTCGACCATCGATCGGGAGGTCCCGCTCGGCGACGTCGATGAAGAGTTCCTTCAAGAGATCGCCGAGAAGCGGGTAGGTGATCTGGCTTTCGAGCAGGAGCCGGACGAGAGGACGAAGGAGACTGCGCGCCGCCCGCATCACGGCCGACGAGGCCGCAGGCCCGAGCTGGGAAGTCGATTGTCGATCGCCTGGCATCAAGCGGACTCTCGCCCAGATCGCGGATTCGTGCTCGAAGCGCGGGTGCGCAACGTTTCGGCCCATTCGCGTGCCTCCGGGTCGTCCGGATCGATCTCGAGAAGCCGGTCCAGGATGTGCAGGGCACGATCGGGCCGGTCGATGGCCTCGAAGGCTCCGGCGAGATTGTAGAGGCTGTCCACGTCCTGGGGGTCGGCCTCGAGACAGGCCTCGTAGGCGGCGATCGATTCCTCGAACCGGTGGAGCCGCTTGAGGGCGTTGGCCCGGTTGAAACGGGATGCTGCGTGATGGGGATCGATGCGCAGAGCCGCCTCGTATTCGGCCAGTGCCTCTTCGGTCCGTCCCAGCTGCATCAACTGGACTCCGAGATTGTTGCGGGCCTTCACCCAGTCGGGATCCATGCGAAGCGCTTCACGGAGGAAGCCGATCGCGGCTTCCGGGTCGTGGCGACTCGCCGCGTATTCCGCGAGTACGAAGAAACTGTCTTCGTCGTCCCCCAGCATCTCGAGGGCTTGCCGCGCAGCCCGGGCGGCATCCTCGCTCTTTCCGGCCCAGCTGAGCACCTTGGCGAGATTGCGGAGTGCCAGTCCATGCTCGAGCGGATCGAGTCGTGCGAGACGCTCGCGCTCCATCTCGTCGAGTTCGGCCCGGAAGGATTCGGGATCCGCGGAGATCCACCCGAGTCGATGGAGCGAATGGACGATGTGGCGGGCGAGAAGGCGATGGCCGGCGATGGTCGGGTGGACGTGGTCGAGGAACCAGTCCGCGCCCGGTACCGTGCCGCGCCCGGAGGCCTGGGCGAGGAGCCGGGGAAAGTCGATGCTCGGAAGACCTCTCGAGGCGGCGACCTCCCGGACGATCTCGGGAATCGCACTCAGAGCGCGCAGGGGACAGACGTCTTCGTCCCGGGCGGCGACGAATTCCCGTCGGGCAGCTTCCGTGTCCCCGGAGGCCGCAAGCGCCCGGCCCAGCCCATAGCGGGCATGGGCATGCCTCGGATCGAGTCCCACGGCCCGCTCGAAGAGTCTGCGCGCGGCGTCGATCTCGTTGCGGTAGAGCGCGTCATTCGCCTCCTGGAGGAGCTTCTCGAACGCCGCGATCTCATCTGCACTCGCCAACCGACTGAACTCGCTCTTGAACGGACTGCAGTCCCGGAGATTGTCCGCGGGGACGACGTAGAGGATTCCGGCGCCGGCATTGCGGGCGATCGTCGCCATCCGGTCCAGGTTGAAGCGGAAATGTCGAAGGATCGCCTCCGTGAGCCCGTCATCGCGATGGTAGGCGTCGAGACCGACACTCGATTCGAGTCGTGTTTCGACTTCGGCCGCGAGTTCGTCCTTTCCGCTTCCGCTGCGGGACGCCTCGGCCTTTCGCCCGGCGAATCGATCGACCATGGACTTCATCGCCCCCCAGCTGCGGGTATGTCGAAGAACGAACTCGGTTCTCTGGAGCCAGGCCGGGCGATCGCGAAGGGAACCGTAGGTTCTTTCCTCGAGGAACTCGTTGTGGCCCGTGTAGACGATGAAGAGATCGGGTTCGAAGGCCGCGAGTTCCTCCATCAAGGCGGCCACCCGGTAGCTCGCATAGCTGATGCCGCCCGCGTTGATCACCTCCCAATCCGTCTCGGGGGCGAGCGTCTCGAGGGATGCGCGGACCCAGGCGCAAAAGGAGGTGACGTCGCGATAGGGGCGACCGTAGGTCGTCGAGCCCCCCATGCAGAAGATCCGTCGGGCATCGGCACGCTTCTCGACGGGAAAGGCCTGGTCGTTGAAGAAGCGCCGTTTGTTCGAGGCGGTTCTCATCATGCCGACACCGTTCTCCTCGACCTCGACGAAGAGGGGGATACCCGCTTCGAATCCGACGTAGGGGTCGGACGTGTCGAGTTCGCGACCCGCCATCCACAAGCCCGCTTCGAGCGCGCCGAAGAGGACGAGGAGGGGAACGAGGGAGAAGGTGAGTTTCTTGATGGGGGACATGATGACGATTCCGCTCCGCCGTTCAGAACTCGTAGGAGATCGTCGTGCCGACTCCCCAATCGGGTGCGCCGTCGGTCAGGCCGATCACGCCATAGGGAGTCAATCTCGTGTGTTCGCTCAGGCGCAGGGACGCGTAGGGAGAGATCTCATGGGAATCGGGCGAGAAACCGGTCGAACCTTCGCGGAAATCCCAGGCGACGCCGAGGCTGATCCACTTCGCGAGCTTGACCGCGCTTCCGACCGACGTCAGCCAGATGTCGTCGAAATCGTCGTCCGTCTTGAAGCGTCGCCGGACGCCGGCGAACACGCTCAGCCGGTCGAAGGTTTTCGCGATCTCGACGCCCAGGGTGATGTCCACGCCGGGGGATCGCAGGCTCTTCGGGCGCGCCGAAGGGATCTTGATGCCAACGGAGAGGTCGACGATCGGGAGCACGGAATCCCGGTCGGGATAGTAGCTGTAGGTCAGGCTCGTCGTGACATCCCCCACGCCGACGGTCGTCTGCCGATTTGCCGCGCCGTCACCCCCCCCGCCGCCCCCGCTGTCGCCACCATTCAGCAGCGCGGCGATCTGGTTCGAGCCATCCACGTAGAGAACGGGGATCGAGGCACGGAAGGTGACGGGCTCCCATTCGATCTTCGTGAAGAAGGGAACGGAGACGACGTCGGTTTCGATCTGGTTGCCGTTCGCGTCGCGTTCACCATAGTCACCCCGACTGAAGTCGATTCCGGTTCCGATCGAGACATAGACGGGGTGGTCGTCCGGAACGGTTTCAGCCGCCGCCGCGAGCGCGCCAGCGAAAAAAAAGAGGAGGATTGCAGCGAAGGTGGGGCCGGGATTCTCGATCGCCATTTCAGGGATCCTTTTCGTTCGAAGAGAGGGTAGGGAATGGAGCTGCAGGGAGCGGACGGCCCGCCCCATGCAGCTCCACCGGGCCGACTAGCGATTCGAGCGTCCGCTTCGTCCCGAACGTTCTGGCCGTTCGGCTCGTTCCGCCCGCTCGACGCGCACCATGCGTTCCGGACGTTCCGCCCGCTCGGCGCGGTGGTGGCGTTCGACCCTCTCCGCCCGTTCATGTCGTTCGCTGCGCTCCGAGCGATGGGCCCGCTCGCTGCGGTCGCTCCGGTTGGACCGGTCGGCGCGATGCGAGTGATCCGATCGGTCCGAGTGGTCGGCATGCCCGCGACCCCGTCCGCGTCCCCGACCCTGGTGATCATGGATCGAGTCGTCCATGGCGCCTCCGGGCTGGCTGTCATCGATCGAACCGTCTCCGCGTCGCTTCAAGCCATCGGCACCGAAGTCGTCGGACGAATCGTTTCGTCGCATCCGATCCCGTCCCCCCGGCTGGCTGTCATCGATGGAGCCGTCGCCGCGTCGTTTGAGGCCATCCGCGCCGATGTCGTCCGCCCGTCGCATGCGGCGGTCGACCCCCGGCTGGGTGTCGTCGATCGAACCGTCTCCGCGCCGCTTGAGGCCGTCCGGACCGAAGTCGTCGGATCGGGTCAGGCTGCCGGAAGCCGGGCGGTCGTCCAGACCTGCCGCGTTGCCGTTCGCGGCCCATGTGGTGATGATCGCGAGGCCGACCAGGCCCATGACCGATGCTCGAAGGAATTTGATGTTCATGGCTGATTCTCCTTGTCACCCAGCCTGGGTTCTTCCGGGTGATCCGTTGAGGACGGAAGCCTTCTTCCGTCTCGATTCAATGATTGGGAAAAGTTCCCAATCGCGAGATCAATATATTGGGAATATTTCCCAATTTCAAGATCGATTCGGAGATCCGCGCGAAAAACTTGACCTGGTTCTTCAACTGCCTGGAATCAGGAAGGTTTCTGTTTGCCCCATGGGGCAACCGGTGCTGGAGACCCGGGAGCATCTCCGCGCGCGAGGCGCCCGGAACGAAAAAGAGGCCCGCGGATTCCTCCGCGAGCCTCTCTCATGACTTCGCTACGTCGGATCCCGACGCGGGTCTTCTTCCCGGAACGGGAGCCGGGCCGGTCTCAGCCCTTCGCTTCCTTCACGGCTTCGGTGAGCGCCGGGAGGATGTCGAAGAGGTCCGCGACCACACCGACGTCCGCGACCTCGAAGATCGGCGCATCGGGATCCTTGTTGATCGCGATGATGAAGTTCGAGCCCTTCATGCCGACGAGATGCTGGATCGCGCCGGAGATGCCGGCCGCGATGTACAGCTTCGGCGTGACGACCTGACCGGACGAGCCGACCTGGTAGGGATGGTCGAGCCAGCCGGCGTCGACGACGGGCCGCGAGGCACCCATCGCTCCTCCGAGGGCATCAGCGAGGGGCTGGATGACCTCGGGGAACTTGTCCGCATCGCCCACGCCGCGGCCACCCGAGACGATCACGTCGGCCTTCGTGAGGTCGACCCCCGTGGACTCCGCGATCTTGACCTCGACGAATTTTGCCCGCGTGCTGGTATCGATCGAGAGGGCCTCGGTTCCCCCCTCGCTCGTGCCCTCATAGGCGGGTGCGGCGCCCGGCTGGATCGTGGCCACGGTCCGACCCTTCGTCGAAACCTCGGCGTCGAGCTTGCCGTTGAAGACGCGGCGCACGAAGTGGGCCCCGTCCGCGTCGAGCCCCTTCACCTTGAAGGCGTCGGAGACGAACGCGGCGTCGAGTTCCGCGGCGACCCGCGGCGCCACGTCCCAGCCCGTGGGCGTGTTCGAGATCAGGATGAGATCGGCCCCGGCCGCTTCCGCAGCCGCCGTGATCGCCTTCGTCCAGAGGTCGACGTTGTAGTTTTCGGCGGCGGGATCGTCGACGACCAGCGTCTTGCCCGCGCCCTTGCTCGCGAATTCGCTTGCGAGATCGGTGACGCCCGAGCCGATCACGAGGCCGTTCACCTCGTGTCCGCCGGCTTCGGCGAGTTCGCGCGCGACACTCACGAGTTCGTAGCTCGCCTCGCGGATCGCGCCCTTCTGGGTTTCTGCAACGACGAGGATCTTGCCCATCGTTTTCTCCTTTCTGTCCGCTGCGGCTCAGAGCAGGCCGAGTTCCTTGATCTTGGTGACGAGCTGGGAGACGATTTCGTCCGTCGAGCCCTGGAGGATCTCGGCGCTGTCACCCTTCTCCGGTACGTAGATCTTGTCGATCAGCGTCTTGTTGTGGTCGGGGCCCACGGCGTCCGCGAGGCCGAGATCGGCCAGCGTCTTCACGTCGACGGGCTTCTTCTTCGCCTGCATGATGCCCTTGAGCGACGCATAACGGACCTGGTTCGCGCCGGTCTGGATCGCGAGGAGGCAGGGCATTGGAAGCTCGACGACCTCGACGGCGCCGCCTTCGAGCTCGCGCTCGACCTTGACCGCGGAGTCGCTGATCTCGGTCGCCGTCACGCCCGTGGCCGACGGGATATCGAGGAGGGCCGCCAGCATCGGGGGGATCGCGGAGGCGTTCCCGTCATCCGCCATCAGGCCCGTGAAGATGATGTCGGGATTCTCTTCCTT
>DRKE01000145.1 GCA_011051925.1 Deltaproteobacteria bacterium | reverse complement strand
TCGTCCACGTCTTCGCCGTCTCCTGGTACCACTGAGCTTCCGCCCGCCCCCGGCTCGCTACTCCTTCTTCTTGCGCGCGTGACACTGGGTGCATTTCACGGGCGCCTTGTTCCCCGTTCGTTCTCCGGCCGCGAGCCGGGCATTCATCGCTTTGTGACAACTCACGCAGCTGATCTGCTCCTGATCGGGTTCCTTCGGGAATGACAGGCCCTTCGTGTGCACGTAGCGCTTCTTGGCCTTCTCCTCGTCCGCATCGCCGCCGATGTCATGACACTCGTTGCACGCGACGGGACTCTCGTCATCGCCTTCGAGGGTGTGATGACAGGTCTGGCAGGTCATCTCGGGCAGGAAGACCCCGGTCGCGTGCTTCTTGTGGGGGAATCGGAACTTCTTGTACTTCTTCCCGTTCGTGTTCATGACGATCTTGTCGTCGACGTCGTCGAGGTATTTCAGGAGCGGATCGTTCGAGGCGGCGGCCGCCGCTGCTGCCGGCTTCTTCGCCGCGGCCTTCGCGGCCTTCGCTGCTTCCGCAGCCCGGGCACGATCGGCTTCGGCCTTCCGGGCCTCCTCGCGGGCCCTGGCTTCCGCTTCGGCCCTGGCCTCTTCGGCCTTGCGGGCGGCTTCCGCCTGGGCGGCCTCGGCTCGGGCGCGTTCGGCGTCGCGAGCCGCTTCGGCCTTCGCACGGGCTTCCTCGGCCTTCCGGTCGGCCTCTGCCTTCGCTTCGGCGCGGCGGCGCTCGGCTTCCCGGCGCGCTTCGGCCTGCTTGTGGGCCGCTTCCTCCTTCAGGCGGGTTGCCTCGGCCTGCGCCGCCCGACCCGTCCCGCTGGCGGCCTTCCGCGCGCCTTCGGCCGTGGTGGCGGCGCCTGCTCCCGCGGCCTGTGCGCCAGCGACGACCTTGGCTGCCGTGCCGCCCGCGGCGGCCTTCGCCTTCTTCTCCTGCGTTCGCTTCGTCGATTTCGCGGCAGCCTGGATGCGGTCGGCTCGGCGCTTCGCCTCCTTGTCGTACTCGGCATAGTAGGCGGCATCGTCCTTGTCGACCCAATGCGCGATCTTGCGCGAGAATTCCCGCAGATCGAAGCCGATGAAGGTCGGGCTCGTCCGGTTGTGGCAGCTCGTGCAGACTTCCCGTCGATCGCTCAGGTTCCGCAGGACCCGGAAGCCCATCGCTTCACGGTTCGGGACGTCCGGGCCATGGTCCTCCTCCGCATAGGCGCTGCCCGGCCCGTGGCAGACTTCGCAGCCGACGCCGTCTTCGGGGCGGTAGCTCGGCGCGATCTGCTCGGGGTCGGCACCGAATGCCGTCTGATGGCATTTCACGCAGCGCCAGTCCGTCGTCGGATCATCGATGCCCCGGACACGGCTGGCGATCTGTCTGGTGTAGTCCCGCTGCAGGCTCTTGAAGGCCTGTGAGTGGAAGTGGTTCTGCCAGACCTGGTAGGCGCCCTTGTCGAAATCGCCCGTCGATTCGGCGTGGCATTCGGCACAGACGCGGACGCCGACGTATTGGAAGGGGCCCTTGATGAGGGTCGGTGTTTCGGGTGCGCCATAGTCGATATCGCCCTCGGTGGCGCTCTCGGGTGCTTCGCCGCGGGCGATGAAACGGGCCGCGACCCAACCCTTCACATAGCCACCGGAAGCTTCGATCGAATACCACCGCGTTCCGCCGACGTTCTCTTCTCCGGTGACGGTGACCGGATCGTATTTCAACAGGATGCCCACGATGGGCGATTTCGAACCGGGCGCCTCGCGCACGTTGAGGGCGGTCGGTTTCACGTAGCCCGAGAAGGACTCGGCCGAGGCGACCGCCGCGAAGACGAAGAGCAGGGGCAGGGCCACGCAGCACGTGATGGCTGCGGAGCGGCGCCGGGGGCTCGTCGGGCGGCGACGGCCCGGGCGACTTCTCTGCGTGAAGGGTGCGCTCGGGCTCCGAGACGTCAGGCTGTCACGGGAAGGACCCGGTTCAAGCGGGCCTGCCCGCCCGTCCCTGGCTGCGCGCATGTCGTTTCCTGTGGACCTGCCCAATCGGCCTTCGAGTTCGAAATCAACCAACCTTCGTTCCCCCTGAATTCCCGCTCGATCGTGTCGGGCTCGCTCGCGATCCCCGCCAGCGGGTTGCATCCCCGCATGGGATTTCGTTCGACTTTCGATGAAGCGGCCCAATCCTACCCGAAGGCGATGCCCCTGAGCGACAGAAAAATGACCCTAGGGGAAAACGAGGCAGATGGAAGCGGGCATGCCGGTCGCTTCGACGGGGGCCGACCATCCTGATCTCGAATGCGTCTAAAACACTACATTCCGAGGTCGGTCGACCGGATCGATATTCGGAGTTTCCTCCCGCATTCCGGTTGACAGCAGACCCTCGGCGCAGGTAGCAATGAAACGGCGAGACTGGAATCAAATCGGGCATCCGCGATCGCCGGGGTGGAGATTCGTCGGGAAGGCGTCGGGAAGGCGTCGGAAGGGCATCAGGGACACGAAGGGATCTTGCGATTCGACGGTGGAACCCGTGCCGACGAAATCGGCACGTGTCCGTTCGTGGGTCCGATGGGTGGGGCCAGGCGGGGCCATGAGTCCATCGGTTCCCGAGCACAGGGGCGGGCTGCCCGATCAATCGCGGCGCGAGGCTGGAGCCGAGCCTGGCCGGATGGGGGATCCGCTTCGGAACGATGCCGGACGCCGGGCATCATCGACGGTTGACCGGTGGACGAGCGCGAGACGAGCGGGAACGAGAAAACGAGCGAGAAGAGACGCAGAGACGTGACGTATCGTGACGTATCGAGAGGCAAGATGACCCAGCGCATGACCGGCAAGTCCCGCCCAACGGAGCCTGCTTCCAGACACGTGGAACGGCTGTGGATCGGATTGGCGATCCTGGTCCTGACAGTCGCAGGCGTCGGGTGCAATTCGGGCGGGGAAGGCTCGTCGGGCGGTCCCGCTTCGACTTCGGGCACCGTCTCGGCGGGTACCGGCTCGGGCGGCGCGGCCACGACGTCCGGAATCGCGGACGGTGGCGGTGCGCTCGAGATCCCCGACCAGGAGCGGCGGCCCTTCAGTCCGTCCGGTGACTGCAAGGCCTGTCATCCCCGACAATTCAATGAATGGCGCTCGAGTCCCCATGCCTACAGCGGGATCAGTCCGACCTTCTACTCCCTGGTCGCGGCCGGTCAGAACAGCGTCGGGGCCGGCCTGATCGATCCGGCGACCGGGATCTCCCGGGCCGGGGCCGTCGGGAACTTCTGTCTGCCCTGTCATGCGCCGATCGGCTTCATCGGCGATGGCCGGTTCGGCGGCAACAACGGGGGCTTCGCCAACGTCGAGCCGGACGAAGCGATTCCCTTCATCTGCTCACCCACGGCCTCGACCCAGAACGCGTTCATGCCCTGCACCCAGGAGACGGCGCTCGACGTCTGCGGGAACGCGGCCGCCTGTCGCCAGTTCGAGGGCCGGACGTGCTCCAACATGCCGTCGGTGACGCCGGGTGCCACCTTTCCCCGTCGGATGGTGCATTGCACCGATGATGCGGATTGTGCGGGGGGCGTGAATGGCTGTCCGCCGGGGCAGGACTGTGGCCCCTGCATCATCAATCCGGCGACGATCTTCTATCCCGCGCGCGCCCAGGAAGGGATCAACTGCGAGGTCTGTCATACGGCGCTTCCGGCGCATCAGCGATCCTGTCAGCTCTTCCGGGGATCGGATGGCGTCGGCGTGCTGAGCATCGAGATCGCCGAGCGCGGTGCGAACGAGGACGGCCGGCGGATCCGGCTCGGGCCCTATCCGCTCGATGCGAGCGTCGATACGAACGACGACGGTCGGGTCGAGGATCAGCTTCCCCTGATCCGGAACGCCTTCCATGAGTCCGCCCGCGTCGATAGCCCCATGGGCGTGCCGTACGAGGACACGGATTTCGCCTTCGGCATCCCGAATCCTGCCAACACGGATCCGAACATCGTGCGTCCGACCGCGCTCACCTGCGAGGATCTGCCCTATTGCGGCAACGCCGGGGCCCCGGGCGGCAATCAAGTCTGCAATGGCGGGCCGA
>DRKE01000144.1 GCA_011051925.1 Deltaproteobacteria bacterium | reverse complement strand
CCGAGGACGACACCGCCGAGATCGAAGAGGACCGCATTCCTGGGCATGTCGAAGACCTTAGCAGCGAAGCGATTCGACCAGGGCGGCGGGCGGCCTCCCGCCATCCCGGAAGAAGACGAGGAGCGGTCTCGGAGGGGAAGGCCGCCCGGGCGGGGAGAGATCGAGAACGAGGGCCTCGCGCCCACTCGTTTCGATCGCCTTCCCGAGCGGGTGATCCGTCGGGGAGGAGGCATCGTCTGCAGTTCCGGTGATCGCGAAGACGAAGCCCGCTCGGCCGCCCGGTCCCAGGTCCAACTGCTCCCGAACCAGGGGCAGCGCGCGGCGCACGAGACCGATCGTGACCAGCCCCATCGTGGCGCGCGCGTTGAATTCGACGAGGGGGCGCATGCGTTCGCGCTCGCCTTCGAGATAGCTGAAGGCATCGATGCCACAGGGTCCGTGGAAACCCCGTTCCCGGGCGACACCTGCGACCGCCGCGGCGTCTGCCCGGAGCGCTTCGTCCGCCGGATGTCCCGAGAAGACCCGACCGCGGGAATCGACCTCGCCGAGGTGGCCGCGGAAGACTCCGCCCGGAGTGACGAGGATCTCGAGCGAACCCAGCAGGACGGGTTGCATGCCGATTTCTGCGGGGGGTGGAATGCGGAGGCTCACGGAGAGGTCGTTTCGTCTCGGGAGCCAGGGCTCGAAGATCGCCCCGCCCCGCGCCGCCAGTCGGGGAAAGGCGCCGCGAATGCCGGGCGTGTCGGTCGTATCGCGGCCCGCGACGCGCCCGCGTCCGCTCGTGCCCCTTCGCGGTTTCAAGGTGTAGCGGCGCTCGGTCCAGTCCGGCCAATCACGCAGGGTCGCGTCGAGGCGGCGGACGAGCGCTTCGGGACAAAGCAGCTCTTCCGGGGAGAGGATCCGGGGAAGCGGGGCCAGTCCGGTCGGGTCGAGATCGAGTCGTCGCGCGGTGCGGATCGCAAAGGCCTTGTCGTGGAGCCGGGCGACGCATCCGGGGGGCGGCCCGGCCAGTCGATGACCGAAGGTTTCGCCTGCCCAGCGGTCGAGACCCGGGGTGGCAAGCCAGGCGATGGGATGGGGAGGGCTCCCGGATTCGAGCCAGTCGAAGACGGGGCCTTTCGGGCGGGGCCCCAGGGCATCGGGCCAGGCTTGCTCGCAAGGCCATCGCGACGTCTTCCCGCTTCCGGGCGAAGCGGGAAAGACGAAGCGCGTCGTTGCCGAGAAGAGATGGCCGAAGAGCCGGGCCGACAGTCGGACTCGCGGTTGGCAGCAGAATGCCCTCCACTCGTCCCCCTCCTCGGCTCCGAGATTCGGAAGCAGGATCGGCCCGGTCTCGTCCGTCATGTCGAACCCGTTCTTCCTTCCCGGCTTCCCGTATCGTTCAGAGCCGGCTTTTCGGCCGTAGGGGGCGGTTCCAGCGCCTCGACGCGCATCGGGGAGGAAGACGGAGCCTGTCCCCGGCGCTGCTCCTGTGGGGAGCGGGCACGGCGAACGGTTTCGATGAACCGATCGCTCAGCCCGGCGCGCCGGCGCGCCGACACCTCGAAGCGTCGACCCTTCGCGCGTGCGGGGCCCAGGGGAAAGGGGACGCACGCGAGATAGCGGTCGAGATCCGTTCCGTCGGGCTGCGCGATGTCCCCGTCCTCGGACTCGAGTCTTCGGATCCAATGCGCCGCCAGCGCGACATGGGCGATTTCCTCGTCGTGGACACGCTGGCAGACCCGGGCCGTCTCTTCATCGCCGGCCGCCGCGAATCCGTCGCGGTAGGTGAGGGTGAAATCGAGATTGGCCTGCTCGAGCGTCAGTCCCATGGCCGCGAGGAAAGCGCGGGCGCCGGCCGGGGAGGCCGCGATGGCTGGAGCCTGTCGCCAGAAATAATCCGAGTGGTCATCGGTTTCGAAATCGCCGCCATGGGCGCGGAGTCGCTCGAGATAGAGTCGGCAGTGGCGCTGTTCGTCGATCAGGGCGGAAAGCCAGCCCCGCCGCAGAGCGCGCGGGAGATCGGGCCAACGGAGCAGGGCCCAGGCGAAGAGTTCGACCGCCATCAGTTCGTGGTGGGCAAAGCGGGCGAGGCATTTTCGACGGTTTCCAGGCTCCGAAAGCTCACCGGGTCGGGGGAGCCTGTCGCTGCCACCGCGCATGCGCAGCCCCGGGGCTCGCGCGGGTGCGTCGATGAAGGTCGCTGCGACGCCCTCGGGGTCCCGGAGGCGCGGCATCTCGCGAGGCCCCGGCGGGCGGAGTTTCGTGGCGAGGTCTCCCCGTTCGAGGGCCTGCAGGCAGAAATCCCGGACGGTCCCGGGGGTGCTCGCCCTGGCGGTTCCGCTCGGATGCTCGGCGTGGGATCGGCGGCAGGACATCGGGTCTACGAGCGTAGGGCATTCCGGGAGGTTCGGAGCGAAGACTGGAACGTGTTTCATTCCTTGGTGAAACGTGTTTCAATCTGGCCGATGACGAGGACGGACCCGACAGACCCGCTGCTCGAGGAGCGCGCCAGGCGGATCGTCGAAGCGACGATCGAGTTGGCCGAAGAGGGCGGCTTCGAGGCGGTTCGCCTGCGGGACGTCGCCGCGCGGGCCGAAGTCGCGATGGGAACCCTGTATCGCCGCTTCCGGAGCAAGGAAGATCTGCTCGTGGCGGCGCTCGAACTCGAGACCCGGGCGCTGGAGGATCGGGTGCGGAGGCGCCCGCCCAAGGGAGCCGAGGCAGGTG
>DRKE01000143.1 GCA_011051925.1 Deltaproteobacteria bacterium | reverse complement strand
CGATCGGTCGATTCCTGGAAGAGCCCCTCCGCGCCCCGGGCGAAGGAATCGCCGCCATGACCGAGCTCCCGCGCATTCCGCCAGCCTCGCCGACCGTCGGAATCCCGCCCCTCAAGCCGACGCGCAAGGGCGAGCCGGACCCGCGGTCCCCGCGCCGCCGCAAGAAACCCACCGGGAAGAACGAGAAGCCCTCCGATCCGGATGAGATTCCGGATGGCGAGATCGACGACGAGATCGAACCACCCAAGGGCGGACGACTGAACGTCCGGGTCTAATCGGATTCCCCGCTAGAAGCGGGCCTGCGCTCCGAAGGTGAAGACACCGGTCCCGTCGACGTCGCTCGTGGAAGCCGCGTGGTAGCCACCCTCGACGAACGCGCCGAAACAATCCGTCAGCCACCAATCGACACCCCAGATGAAGCGGGCGATGAACGTGCTCTTGTCGAAGCTCGTATCCTCGATCTCGTACTGCCCGCCGCCGATCGCCACGATCATGTAGGGCTGGAACTGCTCGGGAATGGGCTGCTCTTCGAGAAAGGCGACGGGAAAGATCTTGGGACCGAACGTGAACGAGAAATAGTTCGCCTTGTCGCTCCCGTTGTCGAGCTTTCCGCGCATGAAGATGAAATTCGCCTCACCGGAAAGCCACGGCATGAAACGGTAACCGCCCGTCAGGTTGAAACCGCCCTGGGCCTTGGTCGAATCGTCGCTGTCCTTCCCGTCCGTGCGACCGATCGAGATCCCGAACTGCGCGTAGGGTCCCGTGTAGTCGTCGTATCCGCGAACCGGTTTGCCATCGAGTCCCTTCGCGAGGGCGGTCGTACCCAATGCCAATCCGAGGGAAACGACCGTCGTGACCACGATCCAGCGAATCCCCGTCATCCTTCCAATCGAACGCATTTCTTCCTCCTTGCGTGGACCCGGCCAAGGATCCATGGGCCTTGGCGAAGTGTCCAGCCTCGTACGAAAAAATCGACCCGTCCGGGTGTGACTGAAACGATTCGTTGCAGTCGGGCGGGGCGATCGATGTTCGCAAAACGGATTTTCCGATCGGAAATTCAGCCCATCGCGTTCGCGTAGGTCGCGAAGTCGAAGTAGTCGCGCCAGACCTTGATCTTGCCGCCCTCGAGTTCGAAGACGCCCACGCAGGGAAGCTCGACCGCCTTGTCCCCGGCGCGCGTGCGATCGAGCCGCTCCGCGACGACGACATCTCCCCGACTCAGGATGTTCAGCAGATCCCAGGTCGTCTCGGTCCAGGTCGCCGTGAAGCCGCGAATGAAATTCTCGACATTCTCCCGTCCCTCGACCGGAGCCGCCGGCATGTTGTGATAGACGCCATCGTCACAGAAAAAGCCGGCCAGTTCCTCGGGATCGAGCCGCGACCAGGCAGTGATGAACTCCCGGATGATGCGCTCGTTCTCTTCCATCGTTCCCCTCCCCGGCGCCCTCCTTCTCGGATCCGGCATACGGCCGATTCGCGGCGGTCGATGCCTCGACCGGAGGAGAGAGCCCAGGCCGAAGAGGATATCACGGTCGAGCGGGGAGCCGGGGGCTACGACCGCCGGCCCGAAACCCGCGCGATATGCAGGACACCCCAGCCTTCGGCATCACGGCAGACACGGGCCAGCTCGTCGTGCGCCAGGGTTTCCGCATGGGTCGCGGAACGCGCGCGCAGGGTCAGGATCCGCGTCCGGGGTCCTCCGATCTGCTTCATGCGGACCCGGAAATAGGGCCAGTTCTCCTCGGGTTCGGGCTTCGGGGGAGGCTGGAGTTCGCGTGAGCGCGGCAGATCGGGCTCGACACTCTCCGACTCGGGATCCCGCGAGCGGCTCTTCGCGACCGGAATGGTCGCGGCCGCGGCGGGCCGGCTCGAAATGCCGTCCGACGGGGAAGCGCCGTTCGCGGGCGAGGTCGAAAGCGACGGATCGAAACGATCGAGCAGATCGAGAAAGGAACGCGAGGGTTCGGAAACGACACATCCATATCGCCGCAGACCGGCGGCCTTGCCCGATCCGGTCGTCCGACGCTGATTCCAGACGATGGCCGAGACCTTGAGCGGTGCGCGCCCCCGGCCCGGACTGATCAGGAGTCGAATGGGATCACCCTGGTCGAATTCGAGTTCGGTGATGATCGCCAGACCGCCCTCGGAGAGCGACACGACCCGGGCCTGGACCCGGCGGCGGCTCGACTCGACGATCTCGCAGGAGAGCTTGCAGCGTACGCGCCGACGCCTCTGGATTCGCCCCACTTCCGACCTCCCATCTTCCTCGAAGATCCCCTCTGCTTCAGGGCTTCATCGACGGAGCGGCGGGACGGGATTGTGCGCGGCGACACATCGGTCGATCGCGCCCGGACCGCCGGGACAGGGGGGCGGCGGGACGGCCGGATCGCCGACCCGGATCAGTCTTGGGAGGGGCGGATGGGAAGGCTGCGGGGGCGAAGGGCCTGTTCGCGAAAGCGCGTTCCCGCCAACGTCAGCAATCCGAGGCCGAGGAGCATGGCCACGTTCGGTTCGGGAACGGGCGTGTAGGCGAAATTGTCGATCAATGCGCGATCGTTCCCCGTCGACCGGACCGTGAAAGACTGGATCGCGGAGGCTTCGGTGACGCCGAAATAGCCGCGGCGATTGAAGCCGGTGAGCCCGGGACTCTGGCTGGGAATGACATAGGTCCCGAGGAGCAGACCATTCGTATCGTAGGTCTCGACCGTCCAGTCGTTGTCGAGCGCGTTCAGGTCGAATCCGAACGCGGTCACGCCCGCGCCCGTGAAGACGACATCGAAATCGTCGTTCGCCTGCCCGCTG
>DRKE01000142.1 GCA_011051925.1 Deltaproteobacteria bacterium | reverse complement strand
GGATTTCGAGGGGGTGCGTTCACAGCTCGACAGCACGAGGATCGCGAGAATCGTGGTCCAGACACGGATCGGGCAGCGGGGCAAGAGGGGCGCCGCCTGTGGGTTGGATTCCATTGCGAAGGTTTCTCCCTGCCCGTCTCGAGGGTTCCCGAATCGATTCGACGAATCGATTCGACGAATCAATTCGAATAGGCGAGCCCAGGCAGCCAGGTCGCCAGCTCGGGCCACGCAAAGATGAGCCCGAGACCCACGAGCTGCAAGCCCACGAAGGGAAGGATTCCGACATAGAGGGTCCAGACGTCGATCTCGGGGGGCGCGACGCCCTTCACGTAGAAGAGGGCGAAACCCACCGGCGGAGTCAGGAACGAGGTCTGGAGACACACGGCGAAGAGGACGGTGAACCAGACGAGGTCGAAGCCCAGCCCGACGACCACCGGCGCGACCAGGGGCAGGACGATGAAGGTGATCTCGATCCAATCGAGAAAGAAGCCCAGCAGGAAGGTGACGAAGAGGATCGTGAGGACGACGCCGTTCGGGCCGAAGGGCAGCCCCAGCAGTGCCCGTGCGATCAGCTCGTCGCCGCCGAGACCCCGAAGCACGAGGGCAAAGGCCGAAGCGCCGACGAAGATGCCGAAGAGATAGCCCGTCGTGAGCGTCGTTTCGCGGAGCACGCCGCGCAGGACGCGCCAGCCGAGTCGCCGGCGCCAGCTGGCCAGCAGGAGCGCGCCGAAGGCGCCGACCCCCGAGGCCTCCGTCGGGGTCGCGATGCCGAAGAAGATGCTGCCGAGAACGGTCAGGATCAGCGCCGCCGCGGGCACGATGTCCCGGAAGACCGAGGCGAGAAGCGCGAGATCGACGACTTCGGCCTCGTCGGGTGCGGGGGCGACCTCGGGTCGGAAACGCGGCCAGGCGATCAGGTACGCGACATAGAGTCCGGCCAGGACGAGTCCGGGCAGGAAGGCCCCCAGGAAGAGATCGCCCACCGGGATCGCGAGCCGGTCGGCCATCAGGACGAGCATGATGCTCGGCGGAATCAGGATGCCCAGCGTGCCGACCGCGCAGACCGTGCCGGCGGCGAAGGTCGGGGCGTAGCGGGCGTCGAGCATGGGCGGCAGACCGAGCAGGGCGAGGAGGACGACCGAGGCCCCGATGATCCCCGTACTGGCCGCCAGGACGACGCCGATCAGCGCCACCGTCACGGCGAGCCCGCCCCGCATCCGACCGAAGAGGCGCGAGACGTCCCGCATGAGATCGGCTGCGATGCCCGATCGATCGAGCAGGAGGCCCATGCAGATGAACATCGGGAGCGCCACGAGGACCCAGTTGTCCATCAGGCTCCAGAGCCGATCCGCCACCAGCGACGCATAACTCCAGTCGACGCCCGTGAAATGGCCGAAGTCCCGTTGCACGAGGATCGCGAGCGCCGTGAAGAGGACGGCGACGCCACCGAGCACCCAGGCGACGGGGAAGCCGCAGAGGATGCCCAGGATGAAGGCCGCGAACATCGCGACCGCGAGCCATTCGCGGGGGGTCATCGTCCGCCACCCGGATCCCCGTCACCGAAGAGGCGACGCCCGACGCGGACGAGGCGTGAGAGCGTCGCCAGGGCGAGGAGAACGAAGGAGATCGGCAGCATCGATTTCAGGATCCAGCGGAAGGGCAGTCCGCCGGCCGATGCGGATCGTTCGCCCGCGACGAAACTGTCGACGACGAAGGGGAGGGCGCTCCAGAGGACGAGGGCCAGAAAAGGAAGCTGCAGGAGCAGGATCCCGTAGAAGTCGATCCAATCCCGGAGGCGAGCCGACATCCGTTCCCGGAAGACGTCGACGCGGACGTGTCGGTCGAAGCCCGTACAGGCCACGATGCCCATCAGGAAACCCACGGCGTAGAGATGCCATTGCAGCTCTTCGAGCTCGATCCGGCCGAGACTGAAGACGAAGCGAAGCACGACGGCGACGACGATGACGGCGATGAGAGCCAGCCAGACCCACGAGGAGAGGTCCGTGACGAGATCGAGCGTGACCTCGAGGCGCGAGCGTCCGGGTCGGGCCTCATCCCCCATCCGGGAATTCCGATCCGGCCCGCCTGGACCCGGAAACCGCGCCGGGCTCTCGAGGCCCCGGCGGCATCCGAGCGGGATAGGCGAGATCGCGCCACTAGGCATAACGCGCGCGGAAGCGCCGCTGGTGGTCGAGCACGCGCGCGAAATCCGGGTCGGCGGCCGCCTCTTCCCGAAGCACCTCGTGGGCGGCCGTCTCGAGGGCGCGGAGCAATCCGGGTGACAGCGCCCGCGTGACGACACCCCGTCGCTCGGATTCGGCGATCGCCGGACCCTGGGCCGCCTCGGCGTTGGCGAGATTCCGATGGACCCCGTCGCCGCAGGCGAGTTCGATCAATTCGCGGGTCGGCTCGGGAAGCGCCCGCCAGGTCGCTTCGTGGACGACGAGATGGAAGGCGGTATGGGGTTGGTGCCAGCCCGGGAAATAGTTGAAACGGGCCACGCGATCGAAACCGAGTCGGGCATCGACCTCGGGCAGCGAGAACTCGGTGGCGTCGATCGCCCCCTTCTCGAGGGCCTGGAAGATCTCGCCGCCCGGCAACATCGTGACCGAGGCCCCCAGTTTCTGGAGCGTGCGTCCGCCGAGGCCCGCGAAGCGGATCTTCAGTCCCGAGAGATCGTCGGGGGTCCGGATCTCCTTGCGGAACCAGCCCGCGGTTTCGGGCCCGATCATCCCACAGAGAATCGGTTCGATGCCCAGGGGTCGATAGATCTCCCGGGCCAGCTCGCGGCCGCCACCGCGCACCCACCAGGCCGAGTATTCCCAGGGCGTCATGCCGAAGGGCACGGCGCCGAAGAGGACCGAGACCGGGAGGCGCCCCTGGTCGTAGCCCAGCCAGGTGTACCCGGCCTCGATCTTTCCCGCGCGAACGGCATCGACGATCGCGAAGGCCGGCACGACTTCACCGGGATCGTCGATCGTCCAGTCGATCCGTCCGGCGCTCGCCCTGCGCAGGCGATCGGCGACTTCGACGGGATTCTCGCCGAGGGTCGGCAGGTTCGTGCCGAAGGCGCTCGTGACCCGCCAGCGAAGCCGGGGGGCCGTCGTCGGAAGCGGGTTCGCGTCTCCGACGGCTTCGGAGACGGTTTCGGACCCCGACCCGACGGCTCGCGGCCCGCCGAGCGAAGCGGCGGCGAGGAGGCCCGCGGCGAAGGCGATCAAGACGGCGACGAGAGCTTCGCGTTTCGACATCCCGGGAGTCCGCCACCCTGGGGATGGCTTTCAGTGGAGGTTGTCCGAGCGGGCCAGCTCCAGCGCGGCCGATGCGAGGGCGTCGGTCTGGGCCTGGTAGACGCGGATATCGACGGCGTCGCCCATCACACCCTGCTGGTAGCGGGACAGCACGCCTTCGACGATGGCCGCGAGGCGCCAGTACTGGAAGGCCCGATAGTAGTCGACGCCCTTCGTGCTGAATCCCGTCAGCTCTTCATAGCGCGCCAGCATCGCTTCACGCGTCGGAAAGCCACCACAGGAAATGGCGGACAGGCCGGTTCCGCTGGCGGTCGGGCGCGAATCGTCCGGTCCATTCCAGTCGTTCATCAGGTAGCCGACGTCGGCCAGGGGGTCGCCGAGGGTGCACAGTTCCCAGTCGAGCACGGCGGCGATCCGGCCGTGGGCACCGTCGGTCAGGAAATTGCCCATGCGATAATCGCCGTGGACGATCGCAGCGGCCTTCTGCTCCGGCATCTTCGCCTCGAGCAGCGCGTGGGCCTCCTCCATCGCCGGCAGCTCGCGGGTCTTCGATTTCTCCCATTGGGTCCGCCAGCGCTTCAGCTGACGCGCGAGATAGGCCTCGCGCCGTCCGAGATCGCCGAGTCCCACGTCATCGGGTTCGACGCAATGCAGACTCGCCAGGACCTCGATCACGTTCATGCCGAGTTCATGACGCTTCTCCGCCGGAACGCGTTCTGCGGTCATCTCGGGTCCGACGAGGACGTCGCCCTCGACGTACTCCATGACGTAGAAGGGGGCGTCGTTGACCGACTCGTCCTGGCAGAGCGCGAGGGTCTTCGGGACGGGGACGTCGGTTCCGGCCAGTCCCGAAAGGATCCGATATTCGCGCCCCATGTCGTGGGCGGTCGCGAGGACGGCCCCGGTCGGAGGCCGCCGGAGCACCCTCTTCCGGCCCTTCGCGTCTTCGACGAGATAGGTGAGGTTGGAGCGGCCGCCGGTGATCAGTTCGAAGCGGAGCGGAAGCTCGACTCCGTCCACGTGCTCGGCGAAATAGGCTTCGAGTCGATCTTGCGCGATACCCTTCATCGGGCGGGAGTGTAGCGACTTCTCGCGTCGGATCCGCCAGAGACGATCTCGATCGCAAGCCGTCCAGCCGATGCGGTTTCCGGATCGGGGGCGGCGATCCGGCCGATTCTCGACGGGACGGGTTCTCCGGCCTCGACGAAGGCGGAGACGAAGGTCTCCGAACGATCGGGGGCGATGGCCAGAAGCAGACCGCCCGCGGTCTGCGGGTCGAAGAGCCAGGCTTCGTCGGCTCCGGTCGCGCCGACGATCCGATGCGAGAAGGCCGCGCGATTGGCGGGATCGGCCGTGCTTCGGAGGCCGGTCGACCAGAGCCAGGAAGCGCCCGGGAGGAGCGGAATGGCGTCGCGGTCGAGGCGCGCCGTCCGATCGGCCGCATCGAGCAGCGTCAGGAGATGGCCGGCCAGACCGAAGCCCGTGACGTCCGTCGCGGCGTGGGCGCCGAGCTTCCAGGCGAGCCGCCCCGCGACGCGATTGAGACGCTGCATCGAGGCTTGCGCCTGGAGGACCCAGTCGCAGCGGGCCAGGCCGAGGCGATCCGCTGCCAACACGACACCCGTTCCGAGCGCGCTCGTCAGGAAGAGGTCGTCGCCCGGCTCTGCCCCCGCCTGTCGTAGAAGGGCGTCGTCCTCGGGAAGATCGCCGGTCACGGAGAGGCCCACGGTCAGCTCGTCCCCGATCGTCGTATGTCCGCCGAGCAGGGAGACGCCTTCGGCGTCGAGAATCGAACGGACCCCCGCGAGGGCCTGGAAGAGGAGTTCGCGGGCTTCTGCGGGCGGGGCGTCCGGCAGTCCGAGGATGGCCTGGGCATGCCGAGGACGGCCACCCTTGGCGTGCAGATCGCTCAGGGCATTGACGGCGGCGACGCGCCCGACCAGCCAGGGATCATCACAGAAGGCCCGGATGACATCGATGTTATGCAGGGTGATCCGTCCGGACTCGTCGCGGGTCGCGGCGACGTCGTCTCGCTCGTCGAGCCCGAGCAGCACGCTCGGATCGGCGGGTGCTTCGGGAAGGGCCGCCAGGGCGGCGGCCAGGGGTTGCGCCCCGAGCTTGGCGGCGCAGCCGCCGCACATCATCTCGGCATCACCGTCGCCCTCCGCGCTCGAATCGGCCATCGCACCCAGCGAGGCGAGTTCGGGGCGGGGATGCCCCTCGTCGTCGAGAACCTGGAAGCGCGCCATGAACCGGCGATCGATGCGATCCTTCAGCCGGAAGACGGCCGAGCCGGCGAAGGCGAAGCCCCATTTCGAACCGACCGCGCGTCCCTCTCCGAGGTTGAGCAGGGAAAGGAAATCGCGTTGGGGTCGATAGCGCCGGAGGGGGCGGTCTTCCAGGCGGGCGCGGAGATTCGCCTCGAGGATCGGCCCCGCACGGACGGCATACACGCCGGCCCGGGGAACCCAGGGGTGATCCACCATCCGCGCGCAGTCTCCGGCGGCGAAGACATCGTCGAAGCCCACGACCTGGAGCGTGTCGCGGATCTCGAGAAAACCCGTCGCATCGCGCGACAGGCAGGTGACGCCCGCGCATTCCGGAAAGGCGATCGGGGCGGCGCCTGTCGCCCAGACCACGAGATCGGCCGTGAGACGGGATTGCCCGGCATCCGGGCCCGCCTGGTCGATCGGAACGGCGACCACCCCCTCCGCCTCGACGCGCACGACCCGGAGCCCCGGATGGAGTCGGAGGCCTCGCATGGCCGCTTCCCGCGCGATCAGGCGACGCGTCCGGCCCGGCGAGCCGCTCATCAACTCCGGATCGCCCGTCACGATCGAGATCGCGGGCGTGATCCCCGCACGCCGCAGGCGGGCATCGATCGTGAAGGCGAGTTCCGTGCCCGCGGCGCCGCCCCCGACGATCAGGATGCGCGGTGAACGTCCGGCGCTCGCGAAGGCCGCCATGCGTTCGTCGACCGCCCGGACGAAGTCTCCGATCGGCCGTGTGGCGAGGGCGTGGTCGGCGACGCCGGGCAGATCGAGGCCGCGGACCGTCGAGCCGACGTCGATGCTCGCGAGATCGAAACGGAGGGGCGGGCGATCGTCCAGCGAGATCTCCTTGCGCACCGGATCGATGTCCCGGGCGGCCGAGACGATCACCCCCGCATCCGCCCTGCGCGCGAGGGGCAGGACGTCGATCTCGAGTTCATGCATCGCATAGTCACCCGCGACGAAACCCGGGACCATGCCCGAGTACATCGCGACGCATCGGTCGACGACGACGACGAGCCGGACGTCGTCCGGCGGGTCCATCGCCCAGCGGCGCAGGACCTGGACATGCGTGTGGCCCCCACCGACGAGAACGACTGTCGTTCGGGCACTCAGGGGAGCTCAGGCCTTGTGTCGTTCGACGAGCTGGTCGAGATCCCGAACGGCGCCGTGTGCGGCGCTGGTCGCCATCATCGCGTAGGCGCGAAGCGCCTGGGAGACCTCGCGCTTGCGATCCGGTTGCCAGGCGGCCGAGCCCCGCTCCGCCATCGCGCGGCGGCGACGCGCGAGTTCGTCGGGATCGACGAGCAGCTCGATGGCGCGTCCGGGAATGTCGATCCGGATCCGATCGCCGTCCTCGACGAGACCGATCGTGCCTCCCTCCGCGGCTTCGGGAGAGACGTGTCCGATCGAGAGTCCCGAGGTCCCCCCGCTGAAACGCCCATCGGTCACGAGGGCACATTTCGCACCGAGCTTCCTGGCCTTGATGTAGGAGGTCGGATAGAGCATCTCCTGCATGCCGGGCCCGCCCTTCGGCCCTTCGTAGCAGATGAGGACGATGTCCCCTTCCTTGATCTGGCCCGAAAGGATGGCGTCGCAGGCCGCCTCCTGGGAATGGAAGACCCGGGCGGGGCCTTCGAAGACCCAGATCGATTCGTCGACGCCCGCCGTCTTCACGACGCAGCCCTCTTCGGCGAGATTGCCGTAGAGGATCGCGAGTCCGCCCTCGGCGCTGTAGGCATGTTCGACGGCGCGGATACAGCCGTTTTCCGCGTCGTCGTCGGTCTTCTCGAAATACTTGTCCTGGGAGAAGGCGACCGTCGTCCGGACACCTCCGGGCGCCGCCAGGGCGAGCTGCTTCGCGGCGGGACTCGCGGTTTCGCGCCGGATGTCGTGTTCGTCGATCGCGGCGCCCAGGGTCTCGGCGTGCACCGTGTGGACGTCGCGATGGATCAATCCGGCACGATCGAGCTCGCCGAGGATCGTGAAGATGCCGCCGGCCGCATGGACGTCCTCGACGTGATACTTCTCCGTCGCCGGAGCGACCTTGCAGATGTTCGGCACCTTCCGGGAGAGACGATCCATGTCCTTCATCCTGAAATCGACGCCGGCCTCCCGGGCGATGGCGAGGATGTGGAGCACGGTATTGGTCGAGCCGCCCATCGCGATGTCGAGGGCCATCGCGTTCTCGAAGGCCTCGAAGGTCGCGATGTTGCGGGGAAGGATGCTCGCGTCTCCGTCGAGGTAGTAGCGATTCGCGAGTTCGACGATCCGTCGTCCGGCGCGCTCGAAGAGTTCCCAGCGCTTCGCATGGGTGGCGAGGAGCGTCCCGTTTCCCGGCAGGGCCAGGCCGAGCGCTTCGTTCAGGCAGTTCATGCTGTTGGCCGTGAACATGCCCGAGCAGGAGCCGCAGGTCGGACACGCCGAGCGCTCCATCTCGAGCAGCGCCGCATCGCTCACGCTCTCGTCGCCCGCGGCGATCATCGGATCGATCAGGTCGAGCTTCCGACCCTCGCGATCGTGGGTGCCGGCGGATTTCCCCGCTTCCATCGGCCCGCCCGAAACGAAGATCGTCGGAATGTCGAGGCGCATCGCGGCCATCTGCATGCCCGGGGTGATCTTGTCGCAGTTCGAGATGCAGATGAGCGCATCCGCGACATGGGCCTGGACCATGTATTCGACGCTGTCGGCGATCAGGTCGCGCGAGGGCAGGGAGTAGAGCATGCCGGCATGACCCATCGCGATTCCGTCGTCGACGGCGATCGTGTTGAACTCGACACCCCAGCCCCCCGCATCATCGATGACCTGCTTCACGCGCTGCCCCATGTCCTTCAGGTGGACATGGCCGGGCACGAACTGCGTGAAGCTGTTCGCGATCGCGATGATCGGCTTCGAGAAGTCGGCGTCGGTCATGCCGGTCGCGCGCCAGAGCGCACGGGCGCCGGCCATGTTGCGACCCGCTGTGGAGGTACGGCTGCGATATCCCTGCATGCGGCGAGGATAGGGAGGCCAGGGGGGATTTGCACGGATCGGCCCGTGCTCGAACGCAGACGTGGAGAGACGCCGGAGGGCCGTCGGATCAGCGCGGGACGGTGATCAGGAGGACGACGAATCCGCTTTCGGGAACGTCGACCGGGACGGAACGGGATTCGGCCACGCCGGGAATCCGGATTCCGACCCGGTGTCGGCCGGGGCGGACGCGTGTCCGGGCGACGGCGATCCGCTCGGGCAGGAAGGTCCAGCTTCGGGTGTCGGGCCGATCGAGCGCGACGAGCGACCCTTCGGTGGCGAGGGCCGCGAGGAGCCCCACGAGTTCACCGGCACCGCCCGCCTCCCGCCCGGCCGCCCGGGCGCCCTCGGCGACGGCGGCGCGCGCGATCATGCGGGAAAGTGCGGCACCAATGATGCGCGGCCGGATCAGCTCGTATTCCCTTCGGATGTCGGCGCCGAGATGGCTGACGAGTTCGACCTCGATCGGGTTCCCGTCGATTTCGATCCGGCCCTCGCGGGCGAGAGAGGGCGATTCGACGAGTTCCGGGTAGACGACGACCTTGAAGACGGAGCGTTCGAGAAGCGCAGCGCTTCCGGTCAGCCAATGCCCGGCGATCCCGATCGCCGCGCCGAGGGGGATCCGTTCCGGGACCTTGTGGGGGACGCGGCCGAGGGCGAAGATCGCCAGGATCTCCGGGACGGCTGGGGCGGATCCGCTCGTGGCGAGCCGGACGCCTTCGCTTTCCGCACGACCGAGCAGGGCTTCGATCCGCGGGCCGCGATAGGGGTTCAGCCGCGCGAGCCTTCCGACGGGCTCGACCAGCGAGTCGAGGTGGCCGCCTTCCAGGGCTTCCTCGTAGTAGCGGAGCGCGCGGTTCCCTTCGCCGAGATGCTCGAAGACGAAGCCGGAAAGATAGGCCCCGAACGTTCCCGTCCGTTCGAGATCGATCGAGGCCAGGTAGTCACGCATGTTCGTGTAGCGTCGACTTTCGACGGCGGCTCCGGACAGGTCTCCCAGAGCGAGGTAGTTCGCCATGTTGAGGCCGTTCAGGGCGAGCCGTTCGGTCGGGGAGGCACGATAGGTCGTGGCGGAATCGCTGTAGATGTACCGCCCGATCTGACCGATCGCATCCGTCTTGAGATCGAGAAACTCGAGTTCTTCGTCCGCGGCGCCCAGGTCGCGGCTGCTCGCTTCGAAGTCCTCGACGGCTTCGAGCAGGACGCCGCGCTCCAGGGCGGCGAGGGGACGGTCGCCCTTCCAGGAATCGGGCAGTTCATCGGCCGAGTCGACCCCGAGGAGGTCGTTCAGGTCCTCGATGGCGCTCTCGTAGTCTCCCCGATCCACGTGGGCATGGACTTCCAGCATCCGCTCGGAATAGGTCGCGCAACCCGAAGCCAACGCGAGAAGGACCGATCCCGCCACGAAGAAGGCGAGGGACCTTCGGGCAGGGGGTTCCAGCGCGGTCGCGAAGCCGACCCGGCGCCCGAGTGAAAGAGAGCGGAACCGGATGTTCACGTCCGCGTCCGGTCCGCGTTCTCCTCCGGATTGTCCAAGGGGCGACTAGCCCTTGATGGCCTTGTAGCGGACGACCTCATGCTGGAATTCGATCAGTCCGGTTTCGACCTCGATGATCTGGAGGAAGAGGCTGTAGCCCACGCGCTTCTGATTGTTGAGCCGTTCCTCGACGGAGGTGATCTTGCCCGTCACGAAATACTGCACGCCGAGCTGCCTTCCCATCCGCTGGGCCGTGGCGGGGTCATAGGCCGCTCCGTGTTGGATGCCGATCTCCTGGATCAGCGCTTCCTGCGCGGCCCGATCGACCACGCGCACGTCTCCGGTGTTGACCAGCGCGGTCTCGATCGACGAGAGCAGGGTGAAGAGTTCGTCATCGATGTGCTGCGACGTCGCGTTCTGGATCGGCCAGATCGCCATCAGGGGACGGGTGCTCCGGGTCTGGATCCGACGCCAGAAGGCCGAGGCCTGGAGCGCCTTCAGATAGTCCGCCACGAGATAGTTGATGTCCTCGCGGTCGAGCTTGACGCTGAGCGCGGCCCGCCCGAGTTCGGGGTTCTCCGTTCCCTCGCCCCCTCGCATCACCTGGGGCGCACAGCCGGTCCCGACCGAGAGCACGAGGAGGGCGAGCGCGATCAGGGTCGTCAGCGTCAAAGGGGGCCGCGAAGCCGGGGGCGTCTTGATCTGGCTCATCCGAAGAGTCCTCCTATCAGGGCGAAGGGCAGGAACGCGATGTCGAGGGGGATCGTGAAGAGGAAGAGCGGGGCCTTGGCGGCCGGCACGATCGTGGAATCTGCGAGGCTGCGGGAAAGACCGAACACGTAGCTGCCGTTGTACCAGCCCTTCTCCTCGGGTTCGAGCGGCTGATAGCGGGGCTCGAGGGGACGGCTTCCCTTGCCGGGAACCGCGCCTCCGGAATGATCCGCGTCTTCCATCGTTTCAGCCTGGGCGACGACGACCGGGCCCCTCATCGACTCGGCACCCGGCGCCGCCGAGGCCGGGTCAGCCGTTGAGCCCGTCGCCAGGCCGACGAAGATCAACGTCGCGAAGAGCTTGCGCGGGAACGACGTCTCCGACGATGGATGGGGTCCTGACATGACTCGACCTCCTCGTGCGATCCGGTTGATCCGAACGATGTCTGCTGCGGGATGCAGGGGACGGAGGATAGCGCGCCTCGGGAATCGGGCCGATGGGCCCGTCCGGGGCCCGCTCACGCACCAGGCGATCGGGTTTCGGGAAATCGAGACGATTCTCCCGAAATCCGATCGCCCTTGACGTCGGGTGGGCCAGGTCGCCCGGAAGCGTCCGGGTCGCCTGGCCCGACCCGACCTCAGTCGAGCAGCGAACTGCCGAGTTCCGAGAGCGATTTCCGGAATTCGCCGAAGCGCTTCTTCCAGCTCGAACCCGACTTCGATTCGAGCGTCGACTCGAGTTTCTCGAGGCGCTTCACCAGGTCGGGATAGGTCTTCTTCGCCTTTCCGTACCCGAGCAGGTCGGCACGCTCCAACTGTTCGCGAGCCGCCGCGAGCAGCTCGGCCGGGGTCGCCTCGGCGGCCGGCTTCATGCCCTTCTCGTCCGCGGGTTTCACGACCGGGGGCGCATCGAGCTTCGTCGCCGCGACTTCGAGGAGCAGTTCGGCACGCAGCACGGGCAGGGGAATGACCTCCTTCTTGACGACCAGCGTCGCGAGCGTGGCCTGCAGGGCCGCCGCGGCTTCATCGAGCTTGCCCGCATCGACGAGAGGCGCGACCAGGCTCAATGCGGCCGGAAAGGCTGCCAACGGCAGCATCGTCGTTTCGATGACGATCTCGCTGGCGAGGGGGGCGAGCAGTCCGCGCGCCACCTGGACCCGTCCGTCGTCGAGGGCCTCCTCGGCGTCCTCGAGGATCGCTTTGATGTCCTCATTGGCGCCGAGCACGTCGGTCGTCATCATCCGGACCGCGATCGGGAGT
>DRKE01000141.1 GCA_011051925.1 Deltaproteobacteria bacterium | reverse complement strand
TCGAAAGCGTGAAGCTCGCGAGCCATCTCGCGAACATCGGTGACGCGAAGACGCTGGTCATCCATCCCGCTTCCACGACCCATTCCCAGCTCACGCCGGATGAACAGATCGCTTCGGGCGTGACGCCAGAATACGTTCGGGTCTCCGTCGGAATCGAGGATGTGCAGGACATCATTGCCGATCTGGATCAGGCCCTGCGCGCGAGTCGTTAGGTGCAGGGCGCGTCGACTGGACCTTCGTCGTGAGTCTTCCTTCGAGTTCGGATGATACGCGCAACGCCGCCCCGCTCCCTCATGCGGAAACCTGGACTTCCACCGAGCCCCTCGATCTGGAGATGGGGGGGCGCCTCAAGGAGGTGACGGTCTGTTACGAGACCTGGGGCGAGCTCGACGACGAAGGCCGCAACGCCGTCCTCGTCTGTCATGCTCTCAGTGGCGACTCCCACGTGGCCCGCCACGACCCGGACGACGATCCCGGTTGGTGGGAAATTCTCGTGGGTCCCGGAAAGCCGATCGATACGGATCGTTATTTCGTCCTCTGCTCGAACGTGCTCGGCGGCTGCCGAGGGACGACCGGCCCCAACTTCATGGATCCCGAGAAGGGGCGCCCGTTCGGTGCCGACTTTCCCGTCATCACCGTGCGCGACATGGTCGAGGTCCAGAAGCGGTTGCTCGATCATCTGGGAATCGAACGGCTGCTTGCCGCCGTCGGGGGCTCGCTGGGTGGTTTGCAGGTGCTCTCGCTCGCGACCGGGCATCCATCGCGGGTCGGAGCGGCCGTCGTCATCGCGGCGGCCCCGCGATTGAGCAGCCAGGGGATCGCGTTCGACGTCGTCGGAAGGAACGCGATCCGCCATGATCCGCGCTTCGCGAACGGCCAATACTACGATGGTCCCCCTCCGGAGGCGGGATTGGCGCTCGCGCGCATGTTGGCCCATATCACGTATCTCTCGGACGAATCGATGCGTGCGAAATTCGACGCGACGCGACTCCAGCCGCGTGCCATCGATACCGGATTCGAGAATACGTTTTCGGTCGGCTCCTACCTCGCCCATCAGGGCGGCCGTTTCGTCGAACGCTTCGATGCGAACAGCTACATCACCCTCTCGACCGCCATGGATCTCTTCGATCTCGGGGACACGCCGGAAAAGCTGCAGGCCTCCCTTGCCCCGGCGACCTGTCGTTGGCTCTTCCTGAGCTTCTCGAGCGATTGGCTCTATCCGCCCGAAGCATCGCGCCAGCTGGTCGACGCCCTCGTCGCCCGATCGAAGGTCGTGAGCAGCTGCGAGATCGAGAGTCCCGCGGGCCACGATTCGTTCCTGCTCGAAGAGAGCATGCGCCCGGGTGGACGGATGGTCGCTTCACTCCTCGCGAGCGAATCGGGGAGAAGGGCTCCACTTCGCGTGCCGGACGAACCCCATGTCGATGAACCGACGAGCATCTTCTTCGCGCAGCGTCTCGACTACGAGATGGTTCTACGGCTGATGCCGAAGCACGCCAGCGTCGTCGACCTCGGCTGCGGCAATGGTGAACTCCTGTCGATCCTTCGGGATCGCGGACATGCGCCTCTTCTGGGCGTCGAAAGGGATCAGGCCGAGGTCTCGGAGTGCATCGCTCGGGGACTCGACGTGATCCATGCCGATCTCGACCACGGGATCGCCGCGATTCCCGACCAGAGTTTCGAGGTGGCCCTCCTTTCCCAGACCTTGCCTTCGATCATCGAAGTGGCGGCCGTTCTCGACGAAATCGTCCGCATCGGACGGCGCGGAATCGTCAGCTTTCCGAATTTCGCCCATCGGCCGATGCGAGAGATGTTCCTGCGCGAAGGAAGACTTCCCAAGGAAGACGGTCTCTATGCACATGAATGGCACGATACGCCCAATCGGCGATTCCCCTCCATCCGCGATTTCGAGGAGCTCTGCCGGGAACGGGGAATCCGGATCGTCGAGGCGATCTACGTCGATTCGGACTCGGGGCGGGAGATTTCGGAAGACCCGAATCTCAACGCCGACCTCGCCGTCATGGTGATCACGCGCTAGGGAAGCTCTGCACAGGCCGCCGTGCCGTGCCGGTGCGGGAGGGGGTCCCGTGCTCGAACAGGTTCGGGCGATCGGAGTGCCTGCTTGTCCGGATCCCGGTGGCCGCCCTCTCGATACTCCGCGCGGCACCCCCTCCCGCCCCGACCTCGGGACGCCTCGACCACAGCGCCGCCCTCGCCTCTCCCGGGCTCGACTCGTGCCGAACTGCATGGAGGTTCCCCAACGCGAACATCGTCGATCCGTTCGGCCGTGAAGCTTCATCCCGAAGGACCACTGGTGGCCCTTCCTGGTCTGCATCATCTCCGTGTGGAAGGCGATCCCAAGGGATCACGGCGTCCATCTCGGACAGGAGGCGCTCCCGGCGCGTCCCCTTCCCCTTCCGGCTTCACCCGCGAACGTCTGTTGCTTCGCCAGCTCG
Source organism: Deltaproteobacteria bacterium (assembly GCA_011051925.1). Lineage (GTDB taxonomy): Bacteria > Myxococcota_A > UBA9160 > UBA9160 > UBA4427 > UBA4427. The sequence goes on along the minus strand of DRKE01000141.1, from coordinate 3,661 downwards.
AGACCGCCCGACACGGTCGTACCATGTTGGCGAACCCTGCAGAGCTTCCCTAGACGACATAGGCGCTCTCGCTGTGCTCGGCGAGGTCGAGGCCCATGTGTTCGGCCTCGGCGGAGACGGTGAGTGGACCGAAGACGAGCTTCAGCGCGAAGAGGATGGCGAGTGTCAGGACGGGGGCGAGGATCGCCACGTAGACGATGCTGGTCGCCTGCGTTCCGATCTGGTCGAGACGGCTGACGCCGTCGGGCAGCTCGCCGTTCATGATGAAGATGCCCGTCGCCAGGGCACCCCAGGCGCCGCCGATGCCGTGGACGCCGAACACGTCGAGGGAATCGTCGTATCCCAACGCGGGCTTCAGCAGGGTGACGGCGAGATAGCAGATCGCGGCGGCGCCCAGTCCGACCGCGATCGAGCCGAGAGGCGATACGTTCGCGCAGGCGGGCGTGATGGCGACGAGGCCCGCGACGGCACCGGTTGCCGCTCCGAGCACGGTCGGCTTGCCGCGATGGGACCATTCGATGAAGACCCAGGAGAGGGTGGCCATGGACGCGGCCGTGCTGGTGTTGAGGAAGGCGAGGGCGGCGACACCGTCCGCAGCGAGTTCGCTGCCCGCATTGAATCCGAACCAACCGACCCAGAGAAGAGAGGCTCCGATCACCGTGAGCGGAACGCTATGCGGCGGCATCGGTTCTCTTCCGAAACCACGCCGCTTGCCCAGGAAGATGGCGGCGGCGAGGGCCGAGAAACCACTCGACATGTGGACGACGAGGCCACCCGCGAAATCGATAGCGCCGAGATCGGAGAGCCAGCCGCCGCCCCAGACCTGATGGGCGAGGGGGCAGTAGACGACGATGACCCAGGTTCCGATGAAGGCGAGGTAGGGGCCGAAGCGCATCCGTTCGGCGAACGCGCCGAGCATCAGGGCGGGGGTGATGATGGCGAACATGCCCTGGAACATGATGAAGACGAGTTCGGGAATCGTTCCCGAGAGCGTTTCCGGCCCGATGCCCTCGAGGCCGACCTTTCCGAATCCGCCGACGATCGAGTTGCCATCCGCGAAGGCCAGGCTGTAGCCGAAAAGGACCCAGAGCACGCCGACGAGGCCCGCGGAGATCAGGCATTGCATCAGGATCGAAAGCACGTTCTTCGCGCGGACGAGGCCGCCATAGAAGAGCGCGAGCCCCGGGAGCGTCATCATCAACACGAGCGCCGTACTCGTGAGGACCCAGGCCGTGTCCCCCGCACTCAGACGGGCTTCCTCCTGACCCCAGGCCGTGCCGGCTGCCAGGAAGAGGAGGATCGAGAGGACGGGACCGATGAATCGGGCATTCGACGACATGATCGGGGTTCTCCTCCGTTGCGGCGAGCGCGCCGGAACGGGTCGGGGTGGGTTCAGGCTGCGTGATGGGACAGCAAGACCTGTGCCAAATGCAACCCATGTGTGAGGCGGGCGACACGGGCGCGAGGCGCCCGATCCGGCTGGGGCGGGGCTCGGGTCTGCCTGGATTCCGGGCAATGCCCGCCCGGACTGCACAGGATCGAGGCGCGGCACCGGGGGCTTTCAGAGCCGGACCGCGATCCGATGGGGCTCAGTAGAGCCCCGGAATGATCCGCCAGGGGACCCGCTTCCGATACGCCTGCCAGACCTCGCCATATTTCCCGGCGCAGCGGCGATCGTCGTCGCGCTCGCGGGTGCCGAGCAGCACGACGTAGTAGAGCGGATAGAGCCAGGGCCAGGGTAGCAGTGGCCATCCGAGTGAGAGTGCCAGCCCACTGGCCATCAGGATCTCACCGAGATAGTTCACGTGCCGCGCCACGCCCCAGAATCCGCTGCAGAGAACGACGCGCTTTCCGCTGCCCAGGGTTTCGGGTTCGATGAAACCGAGGAAGACGTGTTCGCGATCCCTCTTGAAGAAATATTTCTGCATGTTCGCGCCCCGCGCGACGGCCCATCCCGAAAAGAAGAGAAGAGCCGCGAGGACGAGGAGCCAGGTCGGCGCATGGGGGTTCGGCAGATCCGCCGTCGACCAGAGGCCGATCGGATAGAAGTAGGGATACCAGGCCAGACATCCCCAGACCAGCTTGAAACCGACCCTTTCGGCGAAGAGGTCGTAGGTATAGAGGTGCACTCGTTCGAAGAAGAGATACTCGCAGACGAACCAGCTGAAGAGCGCGACGTAGAGGGCGATTCCCGGAGAGGGATCCCGCGGATGGCTCAGCCAATGGTGGGAAGCGAAGGACAGAAGATTGAGTTCGAGCAGGACGGCGCCGACGAGGTATAGGAGCATCTTGGCGTCGGCCCTTCCCCCGAAGAGTTGGAGGTTCTCCCGTCGGCCGAGGAAGAACTCGATCGGCAGCGACCTCCCCGTCGTCGGAGCCGGGAAGACGACTGCGGCCGAAAGCAGCAGACCCAGACTGATGGCGCCGACGAGTCCGCTCCAGCGATGGACCCAGAGCCATTCCCAGGAGATCCAGCCTGTCCACCCGGCCAGCCACCAGAGGCCGACCGCGATGCCGAGGACCAGCAGGCCGTTCAAGCGATAGTGCAAGCGCTCTCCGGTCGTTTCGTCCTGCGCATAGCCTTCGACCTCGCGCGCCGGCAGGACGACGTGCAGGATCGTGAGGCCGGCATGGATCAGCCAGGGCGTGAAGAATCCGGCCAGGAAATCGGCCGTGGCAGATCCGTTCGCGAGTGCTTCGTTCATGAGGAGTCCCTTCATGACAGGTCCTTCGTGTTGGCAGCCATCAGGCGGATGGCCGCGCGGCGTGTCAGGATCCGCCCGTTGAGCAGCGCGACGATCTTGTTGAGCAGGCCGGGTACGACCCGCGGTCCCCGCGTCAGTCCGTCGAGGGTCCTGCGCGCGACTTCGGCCGGATCGAGGGTTCCCGGGGCATCATCCTGCGAGGTCTCGGCGAAGTTCGGCGTTCGGATCGCGCCCGCGCAGGAGGCGACCACGTCGAGGCCGGCATCGCGCAACTCCCCCCAGAGACCTTCGGCGAGGATCGTATTGAAGGCCTTGCTGGCGGCATAGGCCGCGATCCGCGGGCTTCCCTGGAATCCCGAGAGCGAAGACATCAGGACGATGGCACCCCGTCCGCGACGGCACATCGCCGGGGCGAGTCGGCGAACGAAGAGCATCGGTCCGATCATGTTGACCGCTGCCACGCGGCGAAGCTCCTCGTCCGAGCGTTCGAGGAAGGGTCCGACGGGCGCGAAGGCCGCGTTGTAGACGAGGGAACCGATCTCGAGATCCCGGGTCGCCTCCTCGATCCGCTGGCCGAGATCGGAGGCCGCCACGTCGATCGGAAGGCAGCGGACCTCGACGCCGTGATGCGAGCGGATTTCCGCGGCGAGTCGTTCGAGCAGGGACTCGCGGCGCGCCAACAGGAGCAGATCCATTCCCCGGGACGCCAGCTCCTGCGCAAAAGCCGCGCCCAGACCCTCGGATGCGCCGACGACGACCGCGAAAGGCCCGTAGGATTGCCTGAAGACGCCACTCCGGCCCGTCATGCCGTCCAGCATAGCCGAATCGACCGATCGGAAGTTCGTTCCGGAATGGAACTGTTAGGGAGGAGGCGCGGCGTCAGAGGCCCTGGACCAGGCGGGTCACGCGGTCGCTCAGCCAGGACGGGACCATCGGCGAGAGCCGGCCGATGATCT
>DRKE01000140.1 GCA_011051925.1 Deltaproteobacteria bacterium | reverse complement strand
GAACTCCTCGAACTCTGCAAGCGTCGCCTCGGAAGCGTGAAGACGCCCAAGTCGGTCGATTTCCTGGAGGAGCTGCCCCGTAGCGCCGCGGGCAAGGTCCTGAAGCGCGCGCTGCGCGAGCGGTATTGGAAGCAGGAGGGCCGCCGGATCTGATCCGGTCTTCCGGGCCGCCCGGATTTCAATCCGATTCCTTCTCGATCGGAAAGACGAAGCGGGCGGCAAGGCGGATCGACTGGATCGGAAGGAGTCGCTGGAGCAGGACCATCAGTCTCGCGTCGGGACCGATCACGAGCCGCAGCTGACGTCTTCGGATCGCACGGATGATCTTCGCGGCGGCTTTTTCCGCGGTGGTGAACGTCTGCCGATCCGCCGTCTCGATCAACTGCGCCCGATCGATGGGCAGATCGTCACCGATCCGCGCTGCGCGGGCGATGTTCGTCGACACGACGCTGGGATGGACACAGGTGACGTCGACACCGCGTCCGGACACTTCCTGATAGAGCGTTTCGGTGAATGCGCGGACCCCGAATTTGCTCGTCGCGTAGGCGCTGCCATAAGGGACCGTCAGCAGGCCTGCCAGACTCGAAATGTTGACGACATGACCGCGTCCCTTCTCGAGAAAGTGCGGGAGGAAGGCCTTCGTTCCATGGATCACTCCCCAGAGATTGATCCCGAGAAGCCATTCGTAGGTCGCGAGGTCCGTTTCGGCGATCGTGCCGAAATGCACGACACCAGCGTTGTTGATGACGAGGTCCGCTTCGCCATGGTGGTCGAGTACGCGTTGGGCCATCTCGAAGACCTGGTCGGCATTCGAGACGTCGGCGACCTGGGTCAGGACCTCCGTTTTCTTCGCGCGAAGTGTCTCGGCGATCGATGCCAGCCCCTCGGCATCGACGTCGACGAGCGCGAGGCGACAGCCCTCTTCGGCCAGACCCAGGGCGAGCGCGCGGCCGATTCCGCTGGCTGCGCCGGTCACGACAGCGACCTGATCGCGTAGGTTCTTCCGAGGCATGTCGGGCACTCCGTTTGGATTTCCGCGGCCGGGCCCGACGTGTCCCGCTTCTTCGGGTAAAGTCCATCGGCCGACTGGCTCGGATCGGCCTCTGCCGACCCGGTACCATCATGGCTCCATTGGTACCAGTTTCGATGGGGCGGGACAATGATCCGGTCGCGCCCGGCCTGCCCGCTAGAAGAGCAGCCCGAGCGCCCGCTCGAAGGGACTCGCCTCTTCCCAATCCCGGCGTTCGATGTCGGCAGCCGCGTGTTCGAGGTCGACGCGTTCGACCGGCTGGATCTCGTGGCAATAGAGAAAAGCCGTCGCGCAGACGTCGTCCTGCCGTTCGCAGATTCCGAAAGCTTCGAGAGGGCCTTCCGGGATGTCGTGGAATCGGCCGCCGGCGACGCGCCCTTCGGCCTCGAGCGCCTGCCGGATCGCCGATTCTCCGCGGGGGACGGCAACCGCCCCGATCTGCTGAAGAGTGACACGAATCCGCTCGCGGAAGGCGATCGGATCCGGGAGATGCCAGCGGTAGAAGCCGACGAATTCCGGCAGGGTGGCGTCCGGCGGACCGAGCACCAGAGGCGAGCCCTGCCAGGGCGTATGATGAGGCCCCATTCCCCAGGCGGTTCCGACGTAGTCCTCGAGTCCCGTTCCACACCACGTCGGAAAGGCATCATCGTCGTCGATGAACATCTTGACTTCGCCTTCCCCGTACCACGTGAAGGCCGGATCGGGCAGGACCCGGACACCGATGCTGGCGCCGAGAAAGCGCCCCGGTCCGCGCAGCCCGTCGGTGATGACGAAGTCGCGACGGAGTTCGGTCGGGTTCTCGCGTCGGAACGTGGCGTGAAGGATCCCGATATCCTCGACGACCGGGCCGAGGGTCAGCGTGATCTGGTAGTAGAGGGGGAAGCGCCGATCACTCTCGTTCGTGAGCTCCAGCCGGATCCGCCGCCGGAAGGGCATCGGAATCCAGCAATTGAATCCCCGCCCCTCCTGTGCCGCGACCAGGGAGGACGTGAACGCGACGGGTCGACCATGGGGGGTGCCGAAGAAATCGAGACACGGAACGGAGAGGCTGGGTTCGCTCGCCCCGTCGTAGAAGACCTCGAGCCGGACGCGCCGCATGACTTCGGGTGGCATCGGCGGAATCGTCAGCCAGAAATGCCGGACCCGGCCCGGTCCATCCATGTCTCCCAGGACGATCCGCTCTCCCGGGGCGATCATCCTGCTGGGCGCTCCCTTTCTTCCGTTGGCCGCCTGGCCGGCGCATCCGCTCGCCCCGTCCGGATTCTCGAAGGAGAGGGTGCGCACCTCCTGGGTCGGATCGATTCGTGCCGGGTCCATCATGGATGGCGTCCTCTCCTCTGCCGCCGCTGTCGTGGGTCGGGTCGACGAAGGGCATGATGGGTGAGGATACCGGAGCATCGACCGGCGTCGGAGGTCATGGCTGGCTTTCCGGGGAAGGGGCCTGATATCGTCGGGAGCGAACGCCGCCCCGTCCACCCGCCCGCTCCGGGCCCGATGAGGATCCCGACCATGGAAGCCTATGAAGCCCTCTACACGACCCGCGCGATGCGTCGGGTCAAGCCCGATCCGATTCCGGAGGAGGTCCAGAAGCGGATCCTCGATACCGCGATCCGCGCACCGTCGGGTGGGAACAGCCAGGGTTGGCGTTTTCTGCTGGTCGACGATCCGGAAGTGAAGGCGCGACTCGGGCCGATCTATCGGGCCTGCATGGAGACGCTCTGGAACACGATCTACAAGCCGCGGATCGATGCGGCGAAGGCTTCGCCGGACGATCCCGAGAGCATCGAATTCATGAAGCTCTTCCGATCGGCGAGCCATCTCGCGGACCATTTCGAGGAATACCCGCTCCTGCTCTTCGGCTTCAGCCAGTTCGACACGAGCGGGGGGTCGATCTTCCCGGCGCTCTGGAACGGCATGCTCGCGGCCCGGGTCGAAGGGGTCGGCAGCTCGCTCACGAGCGTCTTCCAGTTCCGCGTCGACGAACTCAAGGCCGTCCTGGGCGTGCCGGACGAGGGACACTGGAACTTCGCCGGTTGCGTCACCTTCGGATACCCGACCGGGCGTTGGGGGGTGGCGCCGAGGCGGCCCGCCCACGAGGTTTCGTTCCGGAACGCGTGGGACGGGGAACTCGGTTTCGAGATTCCCGAGCCGCTCTGGACGATGGAGCGGGATTGAATCGAAGCAATCCGAGCCCGGAGACCGGGTGACGGGGCGACCGGAGGGTCGCGAACGCCTCATGAACAAGACTACTGCACTCCTGCTGGTCCTCGCCTTCGCTTCGGGCGGATGTGCGACGGATTCCGGTCCGATGTCGAGCGATCGGTTGGCCTTCGTGCGAGACGGGCCCTGGATCGAGGTCACGAGTCCCCGTTTCCAGATCCTCTCGACGATGAGCGAGGAAGAGACGAAGGGGCTGGCGCGGGACCTCGAGCGCTTCGATGCCTTGATCCGTCTCATCACCCGCGCCGACCAGACGGGCGCGCCCGTGCCGACCCGGATCTTCGCGTTCAAGCGGAAAAGCGAGTATCGACGCTTCGGAGGAGCGCAGACCGCGGGATTCTTCGTGCCCGGCACGCGCGCGAACCTGATCGTGCTCTCCGACCATTCGGGCCTTCTCGGCGCGTCCGAGATCATCCTGCACGAGTACGTCCATTTCGTCGTGCGGAACGGGAGCGTCGTGAACTATCCGATCTGGTACGACGAGGGTTTCGCGGAGTTCCTGAGTACGGCGAGGGTCTTCGAGGAGCAGATGGCGGTCGGCGCATTGCCGGCAGCGCGAATCCTGGCCTTGAGGTTCGGCAACTGGGTCTCGATGGATCGGATCATCGCGGGAAGGACCTACGCGGATTTTCCGGGTCCGGCCCGCGGCATGTTCTACGCCGAGGCGTGGGCGCTCGTCCACTATCTGACGCTCGAACGGGGATCGGGGACATCGATGTCGCGGGATCTGGCGCAATACCTCTCTCTTGTCGAGATGGGGATTTCCGCGGAAGCGGCTTTCGAGCGGGCCTTCGGTGAATCCCCGGAAGAGGTGGGCAAGAAGATCAGGCGGCGACGACGCGGGGAACAATGGCGTGTGATCGGCATCCCCCTCGAAGCGCTCGACGACGATCGGACGGAGCCCGTCGTGCGGGTTCCCTCGGACGCCGAGATCGCGATCCATCTGGGTCAGCTCTCTCTTGCCGTTTCCGACGGCGCGGCTGCAGAGGGTTCGTTCCGAGCGGCCCTCGAATCGGATCCGAGCCATGCTCGGGCCGAAGCCGGACTGGGCAACGCATTGAAGTCCCGGGGACAGTGGGAAGACGCGGAACCGCATTTCCGGCGGGCGGTCGAACTCGGACCCGACGATCCGTTCAACCATCTGGATCTCGCCAAGTACCTTCACGATCTCGCACTCGAGCCCGATCGTGCCCGCCAGCGGCGAGCGCTCTTGATCGAGGCGCGTCGTGCCTACGAGCGAAGCCGTGAGCTCGATCCGTCGATCCCCGAAACCTGGGCGTGGCTCGGCAAGACCTTCCTCGCCCCCGGCGAGGACCCGTCGAAGAGTCTCGAACCGATTCTGCACGCCGTCCGGAAGCTGCCTTCGTCGCCGGCGATCGTCTCGCTGCTGGTCGAGGCCTACGTCGCGACGGGCGAGACCGGTCAGGCACGCCGTGTTCTCGGAAAGTCGGCGGCCGTCCAGACGAAGGGCCCCCTCCACGAGAATCTCGACGAAGCGATCCAGGAGATTCTCGATCGTCGCGCGGCCGCCGAAGAAGCCCATCGCAAGGCGATGGCTTCCGATGGATCTCCCGCGAAGGCCGACTAGAGGTTGTATCCCCGTTCGTCGTGAAGGGCGAGATCGAGGCCCATGGTCTCGGCCTCCGGGTCGACCCTGAGTCCGACGGTCGCATCGACGAGCTTCAGGATTCCCCAGCTGGCCAGGGCCGCCCAGACGGCCGTGATCGATGCGGCCGTCAGCTGGACACCGACCTGGGCGCCGATCGCGAGGCCCTCCTGATTGCCACCGAAGGCGGCCGCTCCGAAGATGCCCGCCAGCACGGTTCCAACGAAACCGCCGACGCCATGGACGCCGAAGACGTCGAGGCTGTCGTCGTATCCGAGTCGCATCTTCAAGACGGTCGAGGCGAGATAGCAGATCGCGGCGGAGACGAATCCGATGCCGAGCCCTCCGATCGGTCCGACGACACCCGAAGCGGGCGTGATGGCGGCGAGTCCGGCGATGGCGCCGGTGGCGATGCCCAACACGCTCGGTTTGCGATGCCGGATCCACTCGATGGTCATCCAGGTGAGCGCCGCCGTCGAGGCCGAGATGTGGGTCACGGTGATCGCCATCGCGGCGTCTCCGTTCGCACCGAGGGCCGAGCCTCCGTTGAAGCCATACCAGCCGACCCAGAGCATGCCGGTTCCGGTGACGCACATCGTGAGGTTGTGGGGCGGCATGGGCGTCCGGGGGTAGCCCCGGCGAGGACCGATCACGATACAGGCGACGAGGGCCGCGACCCCGGCCGTGATGTGGACGACGATGCCCCCGGCGAAATCGAAGACACCGCGGTCGCCCATGTCTGCGAAGAAGCCACCGTCGCCGGCCCATGTCATGTGGCAGATCGGTGCGTAGACCACGATCAGCCAGAGCGACGAGAAGAGCAGGACCGCCGAGAAGCGCATCCGTTCGGCGAAGGCGCCGACGATGAGGGCGGGCGTGATCACGGCGAAGGTGCACTGGAAGGAGAAGAAGAGCACCTCGGGGATCGTTCCGTGACGCGCGTCCGAAGCGAGGCCGAAGAGGAAGGCCCGGTCGAAACCGCCGACGAAGGCCCGCAGGCCCGTCTGGCCCTCCACCATGCCCGTCGTGTCGAAGGCGATCGAGTACCCGATCGCCAGCCAGAGGATCGTCATCAGGCCGGTGAGCGCGAGACATTGCATGAGGACCGAGAGCACGTTCTTCGCTCGGACGAGGCCCCCGTAGAAGAGCGCGAGGCCCGGGATCGTCATGAAGAGCACGAGCCCCGTCGAGGCGAGGATCCAGGCCGTGTCCCCCGTATCGAGAGCGTCGGCGGCGGACGCGCTGCCGGGAAGGACCGACAGGAACAACGCCAACGCGATGGGAAGGCCCGCCTGCAGGCCGGGTCGCCACACGGCGGCCCCGCGTCCGATCGGGAACATGGCGAGCAGGAGGGCCGGAATCGAGGCTCGTCGCGGGGATCTGGATCGAAGCATGGGAATCGGTTTCTCCAGGGACTTCCAGGGGAAGCGGTGGGAATGAACAGGGATCGAGAGATGATCGGATGGGTTGTTCTAAACCGGATCGGGCCCGAAATCAAACAAATCGGCCGAAATCAGCACAAGTCTTTCGGGCGGAGGCGAAAACCGATCGGAAGTGGGTTCAGGAGACCCGGCACTCGAGGCGATCGATCGCGTGGACGGGCGGTTGGGGACCCGACATCAGGTCCGCGATGGCGGCATAGACCCGCTGCTGCTGCTTGACCCGGGACAGTCCTTCGAAGGCGGAATCCGTGACCGTGATCTCGAAATGGCCCGGGCCCCGAGGTCGGACTTCGATCACGGCATCGGGCATCTCGATCGCGATCGCGTCCTTGATCTTCGCGGCGATCGCTTCCGGGGGCGGACCTGCGTTGATGATCTGGAGCGCCATGAATTGATTTCCTGGGTTCGGGCCGGCGACCCGGGCCGATCCGGATCGAGCGGAAGAGGGGAGCGTGTCGTCGCCTAATAGCGTGGGACGTCGGGGTCGACTTCCTGGCTCCAGGCATCGATTCCGCCGGTCACGTTGAAGACGCGGCTGAAGCCGAGCGAGACGAACTGCTCGGCCGCCTGTTGGGACCGACCGCCATGGTGGCAATAGAGGACGAGTTTCGTGTCCCGGGGCAGCGATTCGATCCGCGTGGCCTCCTCCTCGTTGAGCAGGACGCTGCCGGGAATGGCGGCGATCGCCCGCTCTTCGGGCGTACGGACGTCGAGCAGCTCGAAGGATTCCCCGGACTCGATCTCCGCTTCGAGTTCGCGGACGGTCATGGCCTGGACCTGGGGCGCGTTGGGATTGTCGACCTTGAAGGCCTGCCCATTCGGGGTCTCGGCGATGTCGATCCGGATCCCGTCTGCCCGCGAGGCCGAGAGCGGGTCGAGCAGGAGGGTGATGCCGTTCGTCTTGGCTTCGATGTCCGCTGGAGTCCGCGGGGCGATCGAAAGGTTGGCCTGATACGTCGGATCGACCGTCAGATGGAGTTCGCGGCCGGGGCCACCGTGTTCGGAGACCGCTTGCCGAAGGGCTGCCGCGGCCGAGTCGCTGATCTCGATCCGTGGCTGGACGACTTCGACGGGTTCGACGCCCAGTGTCTCGTAGATCTCTCCGGAACCGAACATCTCCTGGATGATGTCGCAGCCCCCGACGAATTCTCCCTTCACGTAGAGCTGTGGAATCGTCGGCCAGGACGAATAGGCCTTGATGCCCTCGCGGATGTGGGGGGCCGAAAGGACGTCCACCGTATGATAGTCCGGCAACATCGAATCGAGGATGCCGACGACGGTCGCGGAGAAGCCGCATTGGGGCGCCCGCCGGTTCCCCTTCATGAAGAGAACCACGTCGTTCGATTCGATCAGATCCTGGATTTCCTGTCGCACGGCTTCGTCGAGGGCCATGGGGTCTTCTCCTTCAAGTCGGCTTCAGTCGGCAGGGATCCTGCGCCTCGTGGGATCGTAGCCGGGATCGCGGGCAGGCGCCCCGGTCTGCCGGCGGGAGAGCGGAGGCCGAAGGCGCGTTCGCGCCCCACGGCCGTCGACCGGAGGGCCCGCGGCCGGGGGCCGAACGTCCGTCGCCGTCGGGTCGGGTATGCGGGATCGCGCAGGGTCGCGGGCCGGGACTAGCCGACGATGGCCTGGCTTTCCTTCACGCGTTCGGCGCAGGCGTTCAGGATGGGCTCGACATCGTGGGGACCGAGGTCGAGGAAGGCCCAGGCGGGCTGCTCGTTCAGGTCGAGATCGTCGATCGGTCGGGATCGCCCGACGCCGAGCTTCGAGAGACAGAGGCTCGTGACCGTCGTGAGCGCGCAGAGCCGGGCGTCCTCTTCGTCGAGCTGTGTCAGCCGTTCCGGGCTGTGGTGGTACTGGATCGTGAGGACGAGGCTGTCCGGAAGGCCCCATTGCTGCACGACGGCGGCACCGAGTTCGGCGTGGCTGAATCCGAAGACCTCGTTCTCGACGTCGGTGAAGCTCCGACCCTCGTTGTAGACGGTCGCCATCACCTGTTCGTATTGATCGCGGTGGCTGTTGGCCAGCGCCGTCTTGCCGATGTGATGCATCAGTCCGGCCGTGAAGGCGATGTCCGGGTCGAGGGCGATTCCGCGATATCCGGCCAGCATGGCCGCCACGGGGCCCGCGAGGGAGGAATGCTGCCAGAGGAGTTTCTCCATCAGGCCGAATCGCTTGTAGGTCTCCTTCATGGAAGCCGCGAGGACGAGGTTGCGAACGGTCATCGTGCCGAGCAGCGAGATCGCGTGGGAGAGGCTCTGGATCTCGCTCGGAAAGCCGTAGAGGGCCGAGTTCGAGATCTTGAGGATGCGTGCGGCGATCGCGGCGTCCTGCTCGATCAGGCTGCGGATGTCGTCGATCGAGCTGTCGGGGTTGTCCACGGCCTGGACGACCTTGCCGGCGATGGCCGGCATCGTCGGCAGGTCGCCTTCGGAGGCCTTGAGATAGCTGTCGAGTCGATTGCTCATGGCAGGAACGGCTCCGCGGGGGCGCATCACACACGCACGTCGAGTTCATGCGGGGGGCGGCCCCTCGGACACCCCCATGCAGTCTTTCGACCGATGTCGGGCTTTCCATGAGGACTGGATGGATCCGCCGGAAACGGAATCCGAGGCTCCTTTTGCCCCAGGGGGCAGAGGCCAGATGAGGCGCCGGGAGGGCGGGGCCGAAGCGGGACCGACCGCGTCTACGGGGAGCAGCGGCGGCGGGTCGCGGCGATCCGATCGCATTCCAGGGTTTCGGTCACGCCGCCGGTCACCTGCGAGCAGGCGCCGCTATGGGCCTGTCGCTCGGCCTGGGCGACGTCGGCCGCCCTCGCGGTCGAGCAGGCGGACCTTCCCTTGTACTGGACGCAGATCTCGCACTCGGCCGAGGTCGAGGAGAGAGCCGTCCAGATCACGGCTGCGACAAAAGCGGCTCCGATCGCGATGCCGATTGCGGTGCGTGCCATGACGATTCCGGTTTCTCCTGGAGTGCGATGAGATCGGCCAGGATGCGAAGGGCCTCTTCTCGTTGGGGGGTCGGTTCGGCTTCCTCTTCTTCGTCAGCGTCGTTCGACCCGGTGTCGGCGAGATCGGTCGCGGATCCATCCTCCGGCGTCGGCCCGGCGCTCGCCTCCTCGTTTCGCGATTCGCCCTCGGCGTGGGGATCATCGGGGTTCTTTGTCGCCTCACCGGTCGTCGCACCTTCGGGTTCCTTCGAAGCGTCCTGGGCGGAATGCTTCGAGGAGGCCTCGTGCTCGGCTTCCTCGCGTTCGCGGATCAGCTCGGCGAGCTGGATCACATCGTCGCGCTCGGCCTGCTTCGCGAGCTGTTCCCGGATCCGGACGAACTCCTCGTCCTTCTGGACACGGGCCGCAGAGCGCCGGCGGAGTTCCTCGACCAGATCGGGATCGATCGGCTTCCAGGCATGTCGGGGATCGCTCGTGTTTTCGGGCGGTCGATCCAGGAAGGGCTGGATCACCTGGCTCTTGAGCGAGTATTTCGTGTACCGCTCTCCGAGATCGTCCGTCGCGAAGATCGACGGCAGGACGATGTCCGAGGCGACCCCTTCGTGCTGGGTCGACGTGCCGCCGGGGCGGAAGAAGAGGGCGGTCGTGACCTTGATGGCGCCGAGGCGCCCGGGCTGGTGGATGAAGCTCTGGACGGTTCCCTTCCCGAAGGTGTGATCATCGCCGACGATGATCGCCCGTCCGTAGTCCTTCATGGCGCCCGCGACGATTTCGGAAGCGGACGCGGTGAGCCGGGAGGTGAGGATGACGAGGGGGCCGTCGTAGACGATGTCCTCGTCCTGGTCTTCGAGGACCTGGACCTCCGAGAAGACGTTCTTGACGGCCACGACGCCGCCGTCCCGGATGAAGAGACCGGCGATGTCGACCGAACTCTCGAGCTTGCCTCCTCCGTTCCGCGACAGGTCGAGGAGCAGGCCGTCGGCCTTGGCCTCCCGTACCTGGCGCAGCAGGTTCCGCACGTCCCGGCTGCTCTGGCGCTTGCTGGGATCGGGATCGCCGTAGAAGGTCGGCAGGTCGAGGACGGCGAGCTTCAGCTTCTTCCCGTCGACCTCGACCTCCTCGAAGTCGAGGGTCGCCGCGGCATCCGCGATCGTCACCTTGTCGCGAACGATCTCGACCTCGAGTCGCTCCGTCGTATCCGATTTGCGCAGGACCGTCAGCCGGACCTTCGTGCCGCGCTTGCCGCGGATGATCGAGACGACATCGCGCAGGGACATGTCGATGATGTCGACGGGTTCTTCTCCCTCCTGGGCGACCGCGATGATCTTGTCGCCGGGCTCGAGCGCATGGGCCTTGTCGGTCGCGCCACCCGGAATGATCCGCTCGACGACCGAATAGCCGTCCCGGGACGAAAGGGCGACGCCGATCCCGTCGAGGGAAAGGCTCATCTGGATCTCGAAATCCTCGACCGCTTCCGGCGGATAGTAGGTCGAATGGGGATCGAGAGCGCTCGCGAAGGCGTTGAGGAACGAACCGTAGGTATCCCGCGGTTCGAGTTCCCGGACCCGCCGCGTCATCAGCTCGTAGCGATGGATCAGTTTTTCCTTCGCCTTGTCGAGTTCCATGTCGCCACTCAGGTAGTTCGACATCTGGAAATGGACGAGGCGTCGGACGAGGTTCTGGCGGGCCTCGTCGTCCTGGGGATGGCCGCGTTTGTCGGGATCGAGGATCAATCGGACCTCGGGATCGAGCGCATAATCCTTGCTCGACACGAATTCCCGGACCTCGTTCTCCATCCGCTCGTAGCGCTTCACGAGATCGTCGTGGAGCTGATCGAGGATCTCACACTCGCCATTCTGCATGCCGAAGAAGACGCCTTGGAGCTTGTGGCGGAGGTCCTTGACCTCGTCGCTGAGGAAAAGGGTCTTCGAGGGATCGATCCGTTCGTTATAGGCGTCGATCGCGCGCTCGCGCAGCTCGGGATTCAATTCCCGGAAACTGATGTGCCGCTTCAGCAGGCTGTTGACGAGATCGAAGCTGCGCCGGCAGGTGAGCTCCGGCGTGCCGAACGAGATCGCACCCGCGGGGGATGAGGTGGACAGCAGGACCAGGGCGAAAGCGGCGGCGAGCGAGCGGATCCCGATCGGGAAGAACGCTCGCCGGGATCGCATGGGTCGGTTGGCGATTCTTTCGGGCATCGGGCTGGGTGGGACTCGGTTGGTTCGGCCAGGGGCCTGGATTCTTCGCATCATTGCTCCCATGATAGAGACGGCCGAGGCCAACGTCAGGTTCACACGCGATTCCCTGTTTCTTTCCAATCGGCCACCGGCCCCCCGGAGCTGAGCCCCCTGGCCTCGTCTGCCGGATCGCTCGGGGACCGATCCAGCCGGATTCCGGAATCTCGCCGGAGATCGAACACCGACCCCGAGGCTCGGCTACGATCGGCGCCCCGGCGCGGGCCTGGTCTTCGCCGGATGCGACGCCGTGGGGACCGGATCCGGGTGCGGATCGGCCCGTCGCCATGGCGGACACGAATCGCGTATGCCTGCGCGCCCGGCGCGTCGGGCCATGAATCGAGGGAGAGGATGCGATGGCCGATTTTCAGTATCAGGAGATGTTCGAACTCGGCCCCGACGAGACACCCTACCGGAGCCTCGGGAAGGACCATGTCTCGACGATCGAGGTCGACGGCCGCTCGATCCTGAAGGTCG
>DRKE01000139.1 GCA_011051925.1 Deltaproteobacteria bacterium | reverse complement strand
GCCCATGTCGCGATCACCCAGCGCAAGCACGCCCAGAACAACCCGAATGCGGCCATGCGCGGCCGTCCGATGACGATGGACGACTACATGGACTCGCGGATGATCTGTGAGCCCCTTCGGCTTTTCGATTGCTGTCAGGAGGATGACGGAGGGTGCGCGATCCTGGTCACGTCGCCGGAACGGGCGCGGGACATGAAACAGGCACCGGTTCTCATCCGAGGGGTGACCCAGGCTTCGTTCGAGGGCCAGGAACAGATGACGAGTTTCTATCGGGATGATCTCGCAGCACTGCCGGAGATGGAGCTCGCCGCGAAGATCGTCTTCGAGATGACCGGGCTCGGTCCGGACGACATCGATGCGGCCTGCCTCTATGACGCTTTCACGCCCGAGGTCCTGATGCAGCTCGAGGCCTTCGGGTTCTGCGGTCGAGGAGAAGCGAAGGATTTCGTGACCGAGGACTCCCTCACGCTCGGTGGAGCGCTCCCCAACAACACCCATGGTGGGCTGCTTTCCGAAGCCTATCTCCATGGGGTGAACAATCTGGTCGAGGGGGTCCGCCTCGTCCGGGGCACTTCCTGCAATCAGCCCGAAGACGTCGAACACGTCCTCGTCACCAGCGGGGTCGGCGTTCCGACGGGTGCGGTCATCTTCGGCCGGGCAGGGTGATGCGGCGCGGCCGGGGCAAGGCGAGCGTGGCGCATCGCCGTCGGGATCAGAGGCCGAGGGCCTTTCGTGCGGTCTCCGACGCCCATCGATAATTCGATTTCCCGTTCGCGTGGCGCGCCAGTTCTTCGACCCGGACGATGTGTTTCGGGGCCTTGTAGGCCGCGAGGTTCTCCTTGACGGAGCCGATCAGGGCCTCGTCGTCGACGGAGGGATCCTTCAGCTGGACGACGGCCGTGATGGCCTGCCCCCAGCGCTCGTCGGGGACGCCCACGACGTTGCAGTCCGCGACCGCCGGATGGAGCTTGAGGGCCTCTTCGACCTCTTCGGGGTAGATCTTCTCGCCGCCGGAGTTGATGCAGGCCGAGCCCCGTCCGAGAAGGGTGATCGTCCCGTCCGCCTCGACCGTCGCATAGTCGCCGGGAATCGAATAGCGTCGGCCGTCGATCGTCGGCCAGGTCTCCTCGCTCTTCTCCGGATCCTTGTAGTAGCCGATGGGAAGCGGGCCGCCGAGCGCGAGGCGGCCGCGTTCCCCTGAACCGGGAACGACCTCCTTGCCCTCGTCATTGATGACCTTCGTGAATTCTCCGAGGCGGAAGCTCGCGGTCGTGGCCTTCTTCGGATCGGATTCGAGCTTGGCGGCGAAGCCGACCCCCTCGGAGGATCCGAGGGAGTCGAGGAGTCGCATCCGCGGATTGAAGGAGAGCAGCGCCTGCTTGATCGGCGCGCTCCACATGACACCCGACGAGAGGATCAGGAAGATCGAGGACAGGTCGTAGGGCTCGCCACGATCCTGCGCCGCCTCGAGTGCGGCGACCATCGGCCGGCTGAAGGCGTCCCCCACGATCGTGAGGTGGGTCGCCCGATTCTCCTCGACGCATCGGAAGAGCGCGTCCGCGGAGAAGGATCGCTCGGGGAGCGTGATGACGACGCCGCCGGTCATGTGGGTCGTGAGGGCCGCGATGCCCGACGTGCCATGCATGAGGGGCGCGGCCGCGAGTTGGCGGGTGACACGGCCGGTCTCGGCGATCCGGCGGACCGAGTCCAGCAGCTCGGGGATCGTTCTCGGCACCTCCTGCTTGAGCCCCGCGTAGGTCGCCTTCATCGTCTGGATCAGGTTTCCATGGGGCCACATCACGCCCTTGGGATGCCCGGTCGTGCCGCCGGTGAAAAGCATCCACAGGTCGTCGGGAGAGCGGTCGATCCGGGGAGCGGGTTCGCTGGCGGCGATCGCTTCCTCGTAGAGGAGGACCCCGTCCGGAGCCGCTTCCCCGCCGACCTGGACGAGCAGGCGAAGCTTCGGCAGGGAATCGCGGATCTCGTCGACGAGCGGGGCGAGGGTCGCGTCGAAAAAGAGTGCCTGGGCGTCGGCGCCCTCGAGAAGCGAATGCAGCTCCCGGGCGGTATACCGGAAATTCACGTTGAAGGGCGTCACCCGCTGCTTGAAGCAGGCGAACTGGACTTCGGAGTATTCGGTCCCGTTGAAGAGGGCGAGGCCCGCGTTGGCCGCCTGCTCGAGACCCGCCGAGGCGAGAATCCGGGCGACCCTTGCCGCCCGATCCTCGTATTCCCGCCAGCTTCGTCGGGTCGAGCCGCAGATGAGCGCTTCAGCTTCCGGAATCTCGTCGGAGATCGCCTCCCAGGCGGTCGCGAAATCGAGCTCCATCGAAGGGGCCGTCGTTCCGTTCATCGTTCCGGTCATCGCACGAGGGTGCCGAGGCGGGCGATCACGTCTTCCGCTTCTTCGACGGTCTTCGTCACGATCTCCTTGCAGGAAAGGATGTCCTCGATCGCGCCGGCGCCCTGGCCGCAGGGCATGCAGTAGCGTTCGGGTTCGATGCCCTCCGTCGCTCCACCGAGCGCAGCCATCACGCCCTCCTGCATCGACGCGTACATCTGTTCGGGAAAACGCTGGATCGCGCCCGGTGTCCGTTCCTTCATCTCGACGTGGGGATTCGAGATGACCCGCATCGGCTTGCCCGAATAACAACGCGTGACGGTCGTCTCTTCCGCCTGGATCTCGCCGATCCGCTTCTTGTAGACCTCGGCCGCGCGCGCCTCGTGGGAGGCGATGAAGCGAGTGCCCATCCAGGCGCCCTGCGCGCCGAAGGCGAGGACGGCGGCGAGACCGCGTCCGTCGACGATGCTGCCCGCTCCGAGGACGGGGATGTCGACCGCGTCGACGACCTGGGGAATCAGCGCCATGCCGGCCACCTTGCCCGTATGGCCGCCGGCTTCGGTGCCCTGCGCGACGACGGCATCGCAGCCGGCCTCCTGGGCGGCGATCGCATGGCTGACCTTGCCGCACATGCTCATCACGAGAACGCCGTGGTCATGGCATTTCTGGACGAGGGGGCCCGGGACGCCGAGCCCGGCGATGAAGGCGCTCGCACCCTCTTCGATGATGACGTCGATCGCTTCCATCATCTGGTCCGGAAGAGCGGCGAGAAGGTCGACGCCGAAGGGTTTGTCCGTCAGCTCCCGGACGCGTCGCATCTCCCGGCGGATGCCTTCGGGCGTTTCGGCGGCCATGCCGAGGGTGCCGTAGCCGCCGGCTTCCGAGACGGCGGCGCAGACGTCGGCGTAGGCGACGCCGCCCATTCCGGCGAGGAAGATCGGGACGTCGATCTTGAAGAGGTCACAGATGGGGGTCTTGATGGTCATGGGAAGAGCGTACCGCAGCGCAGGCGGCGCGCGAGCATGGGATGGCACCCCCCGTCCGACTGCACCCCGGCGTCTCTGGATCCCGCTGCACCGCTTCTTCGAGGACGCCTCTACTTCGATTTCGGCGCGCCGATCGTGAGCACGGCACAGGGCGCCGTGCGGACGACGCGTTCGGCGACGCTGCCGAGGGCGACGTGCTTGATCCCCGTCAGGCCTCTCGTGCCCATGATGATGAGGTCGGCGTTCTGTTCCTTTGCCTCGTCGACGATCGCGAGCGCGGGGGATTGCTCGACGGCGATGCCGACCGCGTCGACACCCCGTGTCCGGATCTCGCTGGCCGTTTCCTCGACGCGGGTGCGGGCGTGCTGGCCGAGCTGTTCGAAGAACCCATCCGGAAGGACGTAGCCCCCGGCCACCATGGGAGAGGCCATCGGAATCTCGACCTTGTAGGCATGGAGCACGATCAGCTTCGCGTTGAACTTCTTCGCGAACTCGACCGCCGTTTCGATCGCTCGGGCTGCGGGTTCCGAAAAATCCGTGGCGACGAGAATCGTCTTGATCTGCATGCGATCCTTCTCCCTCCGCTCCGCCGAGCGATTTCCGTCCGGCGTTCCGCTTCCCGAATCTTCCGGTCCGCGGGCCGATGCGTCGTGAGGGGGATCTCCGGTCCGTTTCCCCGCCCCCTGGAACGGGGCTGTGCAACACGTGTGCCACGGAATCGGGCTTTGTGTCCCGGATCAAAGAGTATGGTGGGCCCGGTTGTCCCGCAATGAGGCGAGTTGACTCACCTGGGCCATTTCCGGAGAGGGATCTCCCGATCGCGCGGCGAAATGGGGGCGCGAGATGCGCCGGGTGCTCGGCATGAGACTTGCGTTCTCGGAGCGTGACCGGCGCGCCGGGACCGAAGCGATCGCTGCCCCGATCCGGAAGCGATCGGGAAGGCCGATCGGGATTTCGACGTTGCACGCGGGTCAGGGAACCCGAGGATGGAAGACAGGGAAGGGACGCTGCATGGCACGCGGGCGGACGGTTGCAGATCAGATGACGAAGGACGTGGTGACACTCGATGCCAACGACACGCTCCATGTCGCGGATGACGTGATGGGGTTGGCCCGGATCCGACACATGCCGGTCGTCGACGATGGGGGGGCGGTCGTCGGCCTGGTCAGCCAGAGGGACCTGTTTCGCGGCGCCCTCGCGCGCGCGCTCGGGTACGGGGATTTCGCCCAACAGAGACTCCTGGGAATGCTGCGTGTGAAGGACGTGATGTCGACCGATGTCGTGTCCACGCCGCCCGATGCCTCCCTCGCCTCCGCGGCGAAGACGATGACGGAGAAGAAGATCGGCTGCCTCGTCGTCGTCGAGGAGGATCGCCTCGTCGGGATCCTGACCGAGAGCGATTTCGTCCGGCTCGTCCTCGAGGAAG
>DRKE01000138.1 GCA_011051925.1 Deltaproteobacteria bacterium | reverse complement strand
GAAAAGGCCGAGATCGCCCCCGTTCGGGGCGGTGGTGAGATCCTCGGAGACCTCCCGGGCGACGCTGGCGAAGTCCTCGCCGCCGATCACGCGCAGCCGCGCCGCCTCGGCCCGGGCGCGGGCCTCGGCCTCCCCTTCCGGCGTCGCGTCGGGCGGGACGAGGATCAGGATATGCCGGGCCCGGACCCGCTCGGGTTCGGAGAGATCGGGCGCCCGGGCTTCGAAGAGGGCGCGTAGCTCTTCGTCATGGGCATCGGCCCAGGCGAGGATCTCCGCCTCGTCGAGAACCTCGTCTTCGGGCAGGATCCGCGTGTCCAGCGCGACATAGCCGATGCGGACCTCCTCGAGGTCGTAGCGGGTCTGGAGATCGATCTCGGCGTCGGAGATCGCGGTCTGCCCGACGAGCAGTTCGACGAGCTTCTGGCCGAGCAGTTCCCGGGTGAAATTCTGGATGAAGGCCCGTTGACTGCCATATTCATAGGCAGCAAAGCGGTCGAAGGCTTCGGGATCGAAGCGGCCGTCGGCGTCGATGAACGCGGGGCTTGCCTGGACGACCCGGCGGAGTTCGTCCCGGGTGACATGGAGTCCCATCTCCTGGGCGGCCGCAGCCAGGACGGCGGTGTTCACGAGGGCGGCGAGCGCCTGGCTGTCGAGGAATCGCCCGGCCGCGAGCTGGTCGTAGGCCTCTCCCAGCTGCTGGCGCAAGCGGGCCTCGGTCCCGGCCCTGACCCGCGCCAGGTCCCGGGTCGTCAACTTCGTATCGTCGAGCTGGACGACGGTCGTACCCGTGGGGGCCGAGGGTCCGAAGCCGCCGCCGACGCCCAGGAAGAACACGAATACCAGCCCGATCACGCTCACGAAGATCAGGGTCAACCAGCGCTGGCCTTTGCGGAAGGAATCGAGCAAGTGGGAACCTCGTCGGGGGGTGGATGGCGTGGATGGAATGGAAGTGGCCGGGAGGAACGGAGGCCGGGAATCGTTCGGAACGTGCCGGCGGAACCGGCGCGCGCAGAGTCTACGAAATCCGGACCGCCGGGGGCAAGCGGCGCGCCGGTCGCATCCGCATTGCTCGGGGGGAGTGCCGCTGTTATTTTCCCTTCGGCGTGAGGGCCGAAACGCGTCGGAGTTTCGGGTATTTAGCGATCCAGCTGCTCCCGCGGCGGACCGCCGCCGGAGTTCCGCTCCGGAGCGACCCGGTCGCGCGATGAACGCGACCGAACGGGCATGACGGAGCGGGCGGGCTGGATCCGGGAAACGGGATGAGATCTTCGGATCGATCGTCCAGGGAGTGAAGATTTGATCATCGATACCGTCCTCGGCTGGTTCTCGAGCGACCTGGCGATCGACCTCGGCACCGCGAATACCCTCGTCTACGTGAAGGGGCGCGGGATCGTCGTTTCCGAGCCGAGCGTGGTCGCGGTCTCGCGGGATTCGCGGGGTCCCGACCGTGTGCGGGCCGTCGGCAAGGCCGCCAAGGAGATGCTAGGCCGGACGCCGGGACACATCGTCGCCATCCGGCCCCTCAAGGACGGCGTGATCGCCGATTTCGACATCACGGAGGCGATGCTCCGCTATTTCATCCGACGGGTGCATGACCGCCGGACGATGGTGCGGCCGCGAATCGTGATCGCCGTTCCCTCCGGCATCACCGAGGTCGAGAAACGAGCGGTGCGCGAGAGCGCGATGCTCGCGGGGGCGCGTGAGGTCTATCTGATCGAGGAGCCCATGGCGGCCGCGATCGGCGCGGGGCTTCCCGTGACCGAGCCGTCCGGGAACATGATCATCGACATCGGCGGCGGGACGACCGAGGTCGCGGTGATCTCGCTGTCGGGCGTCGTGTATTCGAATTCCACGCGCGTCGGGGGCGACAAGATGGACGACGCGATCATCAACTACGTGAAGCGGAAATACAATCTGTTGATCGGGGAGCGTTCTGCCGAGAAGATCAAGATCCGGATCGGAACCGCCTATCCGACCGATTCCAACGATTCGATGGAGGTCAAGGGCCGGGACCTGGTGCTCGGCGTTCCCAAGACGCTCGAGTTGAAGTCGGAAGAGGTGCGCGAGGCGCTGGCCGAGCCGGTCAACGCGATCGTCGAGAGCGTCAAGATGGCCCTCGAGAAGACGCCGCCGGAGCTGTCGGCGGACATCGTCGACAAGGGGATCGTGCTGGTCGGGGGAGGATCGATGTTGGCGAATCTCGACGTGCTGTTGCGCGAGACGACGGGATTGCCGGTCATGCTGGCCGAGGATCCGCTCACGGCCGTGGCGGTCGGGACGGGCCGCTGTCTCGACGAGATCGGGCTCCTCAAGGAGGTGACGATCCGATCGTCGATCTCGTAAGAGGTTGATTGTCCAGGGTTTTTCATCGTGTCCGGCCGAGGGTCGGAACGGAAGGGGACGGGTCGCGGGGGTATGCCCGATCTTCTGAAGCGTCTCGGCGTGCCGTTGCTCGTCGCGTTCTTCCTGCTGCTCACGATCATCTCGATGGTCGCCGATCGACGTCCCGCTTCCGGACCCGAGCGCGAGCTGCCCTGGTGGCAGGCGATCGTGCTCGAGATCGCGGCGCCCATCGACCGGATCGTTTCGGCCCCGATCGATGGTGCGAGGCGGTTTTTCGATGACTATGTCGATCTGCTCGGCGTGCGTGCGGAGAACCGTCGTCTCCAGCGCCGGATCGCCGAGATCGAGTCCGAGAATCTGCAGTTCCGCGAAGCCCTCGTGACGAGCGGCCGTCTCGCCCGCGTCGCGGCCATGCGGGATGAGGTCGAGATCCCGATGTTGCCGACCGAAGTCGTCGGACTCGACGTGGCGCCCTGGTTCCATTCGGTGCTTCTCGATCGCGGTGCGCGCCACGGCGTGCGGCCGGGCCATCCCGTGGTGACCTGGGAGGGGGTCGTCGGGGTCGTGACGGCGACCTCGGCCCATGCGGCGAAGACGATGTTGCTGCTCGACCGGCAGAGCGCCGTCGACGCCCTCGATCAGCGCAGCCGCTCGCGAGGCATGCTGCGCGGAACCGGTCGCGATCAGCTGGAGTTCGAGTTCGTCGTGCGGACGGCCGATGTCGTCGTTGGCGACGAGATCGTCACGTCGGGTCTGGCCGGGGTCTATCCGAAGGGCTTGCGTCTCGGGCGGGTCGCGGAACTGCGGGACGCCGGGGGACGCCTCACCCGGATCGCCATCATCGAGCCGGCGGTGGATCTGGGCAAGCTCGAGCAGGTCTTCGTGATGTTGAGGCGGGGGCCGACGATGGAACTCCTCTACCGGTCGAATCGCCCCGAGGAGGACCTGGAGGGGCCGGTCCTGCCCGAGGACACGCTCGACGACGCGGCTCCGGACTCCGCCTCGGCGGATGCGAGCGAAGCCGTGGTGGGTGAGGGCGCATCTTGAAGTCGGCCGGGTTCGTCTTCCTCCTGGGCCTCGCGGCGCTGATCGTCCAGGGGGCGATCGCGCGAACGATTCCGCCGCCATGGTGTCCTGATCTCTCGTGGCTGGTGATCGTCGGGATCGGATTGCGCTGGCCCGGATTCCTGTCAGGGCTCCTCGTCGTCGTTCCGCTCGGCTATGCGATGGATCTCCTGTCGGGCTCGATGATGGGACAACACGCCTTCATGCGACTCGTCTCCTACCTGATCGCCGCGGTCGCCTCGCGCCAACTCGATCTGTCGGGCGCCCTGCCGGTTTCGGTCTTCGTCTTCGCGATGACCCTCCTCTACGGCATGGGGATCGCGCTCACGCTGTCGCTCTTCTCCGGACAGGGGGGGCTCGGCGCCGAGGTCTTCGGCTCCGCACTGGCCCATGGCATGGTCAATGTGATCGCGGCGGGTCCGATGATCGCGCTGGTCGAGCGCGTGATCGTGCGATTCTCCGATGAAGAAGTCGGTCGCCATGCGCCGCTTTCGCTGGGCAGCCAGAGGAGGGGCCTCGGGTGAACGACCCCCTCGGCCACAGTCGTCTCTCGAATACCAGCGATGGCCCCGGCCAGCTCCGACTCTGGCCGATCGCCGTCGTGGTCGTCCTGATCTTCAGCCTCTTCGTGGGGCGACTCTTCCAGCTCCAGATCCTCGAGGGCGACGTCCTCGCGAGCCGATCCCAGGCCAACTCCGTCCGCACGGTTCGGATCGAGGCCCAACGCGGCACGATCGTCGATCGCGAGGGGCGGACGATCGCGGCCAGTCGACCGGCCTTCGGGGTCGACGTGATTCCCTACGAGGTCCGGAATCCGTGGCGGACCTATTCCGTCCTGGGGGCGATCCTCGCGCGGGATCCGCGGGAGATCGCGGCCACTGTCGGGCAGCCCCGGGGTCGCCGCCGCTTCCAGGCCGTCGCCCTGGAGAAGGATCTCGCCCGGGTCGAGCATGCGAAGATCGCGACCCATCGCTATGCGATGCCCGGTGTGGAACTGCATCGGAAACCACTCCGGGACTACGTCTACGGAAGCCTGGCGGCCCAGCTGCTCGGCACGATCGGCGAGGTCGGGCCGAAGGAGTTGAAGAGCGAGGCCTTCGCCGACTATCGCCAGGGCGAGACGGTCGGCAAGACGGGCATCGAAGCGGCCAACGAGGAGCATCTTCGCGGTCGTGCGGGCGGTGTGAACCTGATCGTCGACGTCGGGGGGCGGGAGATCGACGAGATCGATCGCGTGGAGCCGATTCCCGGAGGTCGGCTCGTCCTGAGTCTCGACCTGGATCTCCAGCAGGCGGCGGAGGCGGCCTTCCGTTCGGACGATCCCGAGACGCCGGACCGGATGGGTGCGCTCGTCGCGCTCGATCCCCGCAACGGGGACGTGCTCGCGCTCGTCTCGGAACCCGCCTACGACGCCAACATCTTCGCCGGGGGCATCGACCAGGCGGCCTGGCGGGCGCTCAACCAGGACGAATGGCGGCCCCTGCGGAATCGCGCGATCGCCGGGGTCTATCCCCCGGGTTCGACCTACAAGGCGATCGTCGCGGCGGCCGGTCTCGCCGAAGGCGTGATCGACGAGACGACGGTCGTCAACTGTCCGGGCTATTTCCGGCTGGGAAGGCGGGTCTACCGCTGCTGGAAGCGTGGCGGACACGGTCCCGTCGATCTCGAGGCGGCGCTGCGTGGGTCCTGTGACGTCTTCTTCTACGAGCTCGGAAAGACCCTCGGCGTCGAGACCCTGGCTCGTTATGCGAAGCTGTTCGGGCTCGGACGCACGACGGGAATCGGCATCCGCGGGGAGGCGAGTGGACTCGTTCCGACGCCCGAATGGAAGCTGCGGACGCGGGGCGAGAAATGGATCGATGGAGAGACGATCTCGCTCTCGATCGGCCAGGGGGCGAATCTGCTGACCCCGATCCAGCTTGCCGTCGCCTACGCGGCGATCGCGAACGGCGGAACGGTCGTCGAGCCCCGCCTCGTGTTGCGGCGCGAGACCTGGGACGGACGGGTCGTCGAGGAGACGGCGCCGAGGATCCGGGCGGAACACATCCTCGCGAAGCCGATCCTCGACATGGTGGTCCGGGGCCTGACGAGCGTCGTGATGGATCCGAAAGGGACGGGACGTCGTGCCCGGGTCCCCGGAATCACGGTCGCCGGCAAGTCGGGCACGACCCAGGTCGTCAGCCTCGATCTCGTCGAGGATCTCGAACCCGAGGAGGTCCCGATCCGCTACCGCGACCATGCGCTCTTCGTGGCCTTCGCGCCGGTCGAGTCGCCGGAGATCGTCGTGGCGGCGATTGCCGAGCATTCCGGTGGCGGGGGCGGTTCGGTCGCCGCGCCGATGGTCCAGAAGGTGCTCGCGCGGTACTTCGAGAAGACCGAAAGCCGCGTGCCGAGCCAGATCGCCGCGGTCGTCCACCTCGAGGGGGCCCACCGATGACCGATCTCCGGGTGGAACGGAGTCGCGGACAGCATTTCGATTGGGTCTTCGCGGGCATCGTCACGACCCTGGCCCTGATGGGGCTCGTGAACCTGGTCTCGGCGGCGGCGTCGGGGGTCGAGGGCGGATCCGACATCGTGAGCCGCCAGGTCACCGTCCTCGGTCTGGCGGCCCTGGTGATCGCCCTCGTCCTCGTGATCGACTATCGCCACTACGATCGCTTCGCCTACGTGATCTATGCGGGATCCGTCGGTCTGCTCCTGCTCACCCTCGCCATCGCCGAAGAGACGCGCGGAGCCCGTGCCTGGCTCTTCTCCGGTCGCTTCCAGCCCTCCGAATTCGCGAAGATCGGCATGGTCATCGCACTGGCCCATTATCTCGGGCGCCACCCGCCCTCGACGATCCGCAGACTGCGCGATCTCTTCCTGCCCGGTCTGATCGTCGCGATTCCCGTCGGCTTGATCGTCGCCCAGAAGGACCTCGGCGTAGCCGTGCTGACGCTCTTGATCGGATTGACCTTGCTGCCCCTGGTGAACGTCCCCCTGCGCGTCTGGCTCGCGATCGGGCTCGTCGGCCTGGCGGGGCTGGCGGGACTCTGGCAGTTCGGACTCAAGGACTATCAGCAGGAACGCATCCTGGGATTTCTCGACCCGTCACGCGATCCGCTTTCCTCGGGCTATCAGCAGATGCAATCGCGGATCGCGGTCGGCTCCGGCGGGCTCTTCGGGACGGGCTGGCAGCAGGGCACCCAGACCCAGTTGCGCTTCCTGCCCACCCAGCACACGGATTTCGCGTTCTCGGTCCTGGCCGAGGAGTGGGGATTCCTCGGTGCCGCGCTCGTCCTGGCGCTCTACGCGGCGATGCTTCTCTGGGCGCTCATGATCGCGCGCAACTCGAAGGACACCTTCGGTGCGGCCCTGGCGATCGGGCTGGTCGGCACGCTCCTCTGGCCGGCGGCGATCAACGTCGCCATGGTCCTGGGGCTCGCGCCGGTGATCGGCGTCCCGCTCCCGCTCTTCTCGTACGGCGGATCGGCCCTGCTCTCCGCGGCGATCGCGATCGGGCTGCTGCTCAACATCTCGATGCGCCGATACGTTTTCTAGGCGCCTGCGACCGGTCTCAGAGCACGCCCTTCACGAGCTCTTCGAAGTCCCCCTTCGGGCGGGCGCCGGTCAGCTGGCTCACGACCTGGCCGTCCTTGAAGGCGAGAATGGTTGGAATCGACCGGATTCCGTAGTTGCCCGGCGTCTGGGGCGAATCGTCGATGTTGATCTTCACGACCTTCAGTTTGTCGCCGTATTCGTCGGCGAGTTCCTTCACGATCGGTGCGATGGCGCGGCAGGGGGCACACCACTCGGCCCAGAAATCCACGAGGACGGGGGTCTCGCTTTTCAGCACCTCGTCTTCGAAGGTTGCATCGGACACGTCGGTGATCTCGGCCATGGTCTGGATTCTCCACTCTGTGTGGCGCTCTTGTGGCGCTCGTTGTCGCGCTTTATCGTGGCGCTTCTGGATGGGCGCTTCCCTGGATGCCCGCTTGTTCCTGGCGTTTCGTCTGTCAAGCTTCCGGTCGGACCCGGGGCGGGCGGCCCAATATAGCAGCCTTCCGGTGCCGGTCCGCGCCCGACCGGATCACCGGGCGCCACGTCGAACGGAGCCGGTCGAGGCAAGCCGAAGAAGCTGCTCGCAATCGGGGTGCAAACGGGCTGCATCATGGAGGGGGAGGGCGTGGCGCGTCGGACGCCGACGATCGACCGGAGTCGGATCCGGACCCAGCCCGCGCGTCGCCGGGCGAGCCGCGTCCGGACGACCGACGAGGCCCGGCCCCTCGCACCGGGGGCGAGCGTGGCGGACCTCCTGTCCTCGCTGCCCGGTCTCCTCGGGGCCGCCGACCTGAACGCCGCGATCGACGCCTGGGCCCGCGCCTGGCAGCGGGATCGGCTCGTCCTCTTCGGGTTCGGCGCCCATCTGATCAAGGTCGGCCTGGCGCCGATCGTCGTCGATCTGCTCGAACGGGGTGCGATCGGGGCGGTCATGATGAATGGCGCCGGCTGCGTCCATGATCTCGAGCTGGCGATGATGGGACGAACGAGCGAGGACGTCGCCGAATCCCTCGACGAGGGGCGCTTCGGGATGGCGCGGGAAACCGCCGAGCGGCTGAACGGGGCGATCGAGCAGGGCCGTCGCGACGGCCTCGGGATGGGCGCCGCCATCGGGCGCGACATCCTGGCGTCCGACGATCGCTTCGTCTCGCGTTCCGTGCTCGCCACGGCCTGGCGTCTGGAGATCCCCGTCACGGTCCACGTGGCGATCGGGACCGATATCCATCACATGCATCCGAGTGCCGACGGTGCCGCGCTGGGAGAGACCAGCTACCGGGATTTCGAGACCCTGGTGGGCCTGGTCGCCGGCCTGGCCGGCGGAGTGGTGCTGAACGTCGGTTCGGCGGTGGTCCTTCCGGAGGTCTTCCTGAAAGCGCTCGCCCTGGCGCGGAACCTGGGCCATCGCGTCGATCGGTTGACCACGGTGAATTGCGATTTCATCCAGCACTATCGACCCCGGATGAACATCGTCGAGCGGCCGACGCGGAAGGGCGGGCGGGGCATCTCCCTGATCGGGCAGCACGAGGTCCTGATTCCGCTGATGGCAGCGGGGGTGATCGAGCGGCACGCGGCTGCGGCGCGTCCGCGTCGCAAATCGCCCGCAAAGAAGAGTCCGACGCCACGGCGGCGGGGGGGTGGCAAGAAACGATGACGCGAATCCGACTCCTGGAGGGCGATCTCACGGAGCAGGAGGTCGATGCGATCGTCAATGCCGCCAACAGCGCGCTCGTGCTGGGGAGCGGCGTCGCCGGGGCCATCGCCTCGCGGGGCGGGCCTTCGATCGGCGAGGAATGCGCACGGATTGGGCCGATCGCGGTCGGTGAGGCCGCCGTGACCGGGGCCGGGAATCTGCCCGCGCGCCGGGTGATCCATGCGGCGGGCATGCCGCCGGGCGGAAGGGCCAGCGAGGAGAGCGTTCGCGCCTCGCTTCGCGCCGCGCTCGAGCTGGCGGATCGGGAGGGCGCCCGATCGATCGCGATTCCCGCCATCGGGGCGGGCGTGGGTGGGCTTTCGATGCAGACCTGTGCCGAGATCTCCCTCGACGAAGCGCGTCGGTTTGCCGAAACCGAAAACGGGATCGAGGAGATCCGTTTCGTGCTCCTGGGTGAGCCCGCCTACCGGGTCTTCGAGATGGTGGACGATGCGGCCCGGATCGAGGCCCAGATGCGTCGACTGCGCGATCGCTGAAGGCGCGGGCGGATCGGTCGGCCGCGCGGAGCGGAGCAAAGGGGCTCGGCACGCACCTCTGTATACTCCCGGGGCCCCGGCGGACCTTCGTTCCCGGATCATCCGGGCAGGGGGCGGGTTTCGTTCGGGCTCGAGAACGAATCGGGGATCCAATTGCAGGTGTTCCAGCACATGGCGGCGGCGTTCTACCTCGCCGCGGGCGTCGGCGCGATGCTCGGATTGACACTGCCGTCCCAGCGCATCCTGCGCGGCGCGCGCTGGGGGCTGGCCCTGGGCGCGCTCGCCCAGGGACTGGCCTTTGCCACGCTCCATCGTCTCGCATCGGCGCCGTCGCTGACGGACCTGCCCCAGGCGCTCGCCGTGATGGCCTGGCTCGGGGTGATCTTCACCCTGGCCCTGCTCTCCCGCTTTCGTCTGCCGGGCTTCGTTCCGCCCCTCGCCTTCATCGCCTTCCTGTCGGTCTTCGGGGCGACGCTCTCGACGCCCGGTCTGGTCGCGGAGCGCGACGCCAGTGGATCGATCCCCCATGCTCATGTCCTGCTGGCCAGTGCCGGCTTCGCCGCGCTCGGCGTGGCGGCCCTCGCGGGGTTCTTCTTCCTGCTCGAACACCGGGCGCTCAAACGACGGCGGAGTCTGGCGCGGCGCTTTCCGATGCCATCGCTCGAAGCCCTCGATCGCGTGAACCGCGTGGCGCTCGTGCTGGGTTTTCCGCTTCTCACCCTGGGTGTCGTGACCGGAGCGCTCTGGATGAAGGCCCGGACCGGCGCGATCACGGGCGGCAGCCTGCACGAAGCCTGGACGGTCGTCGCCTGGTTCCTCTATCTCGGGCTCGTCGTTCTTCGTTTCGGCCGCGATCAGGCCCCGCGACAGGCGGCGGCCAGCGCCGTGGCCGCCTTCGTCTTTCTCGTCTTCGCGGTCGTGGGGGTGGGGCTCGTGTCATGAAGATCCTGCTGCTCGGCATGAACCATCGGACGGCCCCGGTCGAGGTCCGCGAACGCTTCGCGGTCGCGCAGGCCGGTCCCCTGACCCGCAAGCTCGTCGACCGGCCGGAGATCGGGGAGGCCGTCCTGCTTTCGACCTGCAACCGCGTCGAGATCGTCGCGACGGCCGAGAATCCGGATGCGGCGCAGCACGTGCTGCTCGAGTTCTTCGCACGCGAGCTCGCCGAAGGCGCGCTCCCCTCCGGTCTCAGCCTCTCCGAGCTGACCTATCTGAAGCATGGCCGCGACGCCGTCGAGCACGTCTTCCGGGTGGCTTCCGCGATCGACTCGATGGTCGTCGGCGAGCCCCAGATCCTCGGTCAGGTGAAGGATGCCTATCGGGAGTCCGCGGATGCGGGGGCGTGCGGAGCCGTTCTCTCGCGTCTCTTCCAGCGCGCCTTCGCGACGGCCAAGCGTGTGAAGAACGAGACCGGGATCTCCCAGCGTCCGGTCTCGGTCGCCCGCGTCGCCGTCGACCTCGCGAAACAGATCTTCGAAAGTCTCGAGGACAAGAGCGCGTTGCTGATCGGTGCGGGCGACATGATCGAGGCGGCGCTCGTCGCCCTCGACGACCATGGCCTGGGCTCGCGCCGGGTGGCGAACCGGACGCGCGCCCACGCCGAGGGGCTGGCGACGCGCTTCGGGGGGACGGCCCACGGACTCGACGAACTCGATCGCCTGCTTCCGATGAGCGACGTCGTCCTGTCCTGTGTCGGAGGGGAATCGCCGATCCTGACGCGCGACCGGATCGAGGCCAGTCTCTCCCATCGTCGGGGCCATCCCCTCTTCCTGATCGACATCGGCGTGCCCCGCAACATCGACCCCGCGGTGCACGAGATCGACAGTGCCTATCTCTATGATCTCGATGATCTCCAGGGGGTGGCGGCGGCCAACGAAGAAGAGCGGCGTCGCGAATCGGAACGGGCGGAGCGGATCATCTTCGAAGAGCGGGAGCATTTCGATGGCTGGCTGGTGGCGCTGCAGGCCGTGCCGACGATCCGCGATCTGCGGCGGCGAGCCGAGCAGATCCGCCAGGCCGAGCTCCGCCGCTATGCGGGTCGCCTCGGCCTCGATCCGGGCCAGAGCGAAGCGCTCGAACAGCTGACGCGCGGAATCGTGAACAAGATCATGCATGCGCCGATCTCGCGTCTGCGGGACGAGACCGACCGCGAAGCCGGTCTGGCCCGGCTGGAGGAGGCCCGGATGCTCTTCGCCCTCGATGACGACGCCGACGAGACGAACGAGATCGATGGCGGGAGCGGGGGCGGAATGCGAGACGCCACCCGTGTTCCCTCCGATGCCGCCTCCGATGCGGAGTCGGATTCGTGAGCCGGATCCGGATCGCGACGCGGGGATCGGCGCTCGCCCTCGTCCAGGCCCGGCAGATCGCGGCCCGGATCGAGGCGGAACTCGCCTGCCAGACCGAACTCGTCATCCTGCGCACGACGGGAGATCGGATCCAGGACCGATCCCTCGCGAAGATCGGCGGCAAGGGGCTCTTCGTGAAGGAGATCGAAGAGGCTCTGCTCGACGGGCGCGCCGACGTCGCCGTCCACAGCGCGAAGGACGTGCCCGCCCGGATCGCGGGGGGCTGTGTCCTCGCCGCCTATCCCGAACGGGTCGACCCCCGCGATGCGCTCGCCTGTCGGGAACGCGGGATGGGACTGGCGGACCTCTCCCCCGGCGCGCGTGTCGGGACGGGGAGCACGCGGCGCATGGCCCTCTTGAGGTCGCTTCGTCCCGACCTCGATCTCGTTCCCCTGCGCGGCAACGTGCCGACGCGATTGGGTCGTCTCGATCCGGGGGATGCGAACGAAGCGCTCGATGCGGTCGTTCTCGCCTGCGCCGGACTCGATCGCCTGGGGCTCTCGGATCGCATCGACGAGCGGATTCCGACGCAGACGATGCTGCCCGCCGTGGGGCAGGGCCTGCTCGCCCTCGAGACGCGCGATGAGGACGCGTGGCGGGAGCGGATCGGCCGGCTCGAAGATCCCGCGACGGGCATCGTCGCGCGGGCCGAACGGGCGTTCCAGTCGACCCTGGGTGGCGATTGCAGCGTCCCCCTGGCGGGTCATGCAGAGATCGAGGGTGACGGGCGCCTTCGCTTCCGGGGGCTCGTCGCCAGTCTCGATGGCAAGACCCTCGCGCGAGCCGAGGCGCAGGGTCCCGTCTCCGAGGCCGGGCCGCTGGGTGCCCGGGTCGCCGAAGCCGTCCTCGAAGCGGGCGGTCGCGAGATCCTGGCCTGCCTGGCGGAGACGAGCGACGTCGATGGCTAGTCCGGGGCGCGTCCTGTTGGTGGGGGCCGGGCCGGGGGACCCCGATCTCATCACGGTTCGGGGCGCGAAGACTCTCGCCCTCGCCGACGTGGTTCTCTACGACGAACTCGCGACCGACGAGCTTCTCGGTCTGGCGCCCGATCGGGCGGAACTCATCAATGTCGGGAAGCGCGGACACGATGCCCCGACGAAGAGCCAGGACGAGATCAACGCGCTTCTCGTCGGACATGCCCGGGCGGGTCGGACGGTCGTCCGCCTGAAGGGCGGCGATCCCCTCGTCTTCGGTCGCGGGGGCGAGGAGATGAGCGCCTGTGCGGCCGCCGGGATCCCCTTCGAGATCGTGCCCGGCGTGACCTCGGCGATCGCGGCACTGACCTATGCGGGAATTCCCGTGACCGACCGGCGGCATTCGGCGTCGTTCGCCGTCGTGACGGGGCACAAGGATCCGTCCCGGGTGGCCGAGCAGACCCGCTGGCGCGAACTGGGCACGGCGGTCGATACGCTCGTCATCCTGATGGGCATGCGGAATCTTCCGAGTCTCGTCGACGAGCTGATCGCGGGGGGCAAGGCGCCCGACACGCCGGCGGCCGCGGTCATGTACGGCACGCTGCCCTTCCAGAGGACCTGCGTGTCGACCCTCGCCGCCCTGCCCGAAGCGGTGCGCGAGGCGGGGCTGCGGGCGCCCTCCGTCGTCGTCGTCGGCCACGTCGTCGAGCTGCGGGCGGGCCTTTCGTGGTGGGAACGGCAGCCGCTCTTCGGTCGCCGGGTTCTCGTGACGCGGGCGCGGGAGCAGGCGGCGGAACTCGGGGCGGCGCTTCGCGCCGTCGGGGCAGAGCCCGTCTTCGAGGCGATGATCGAGCTCGTGCCGAATTCCGATCCCGCGGTCGTCCGGCGGATCCGCGAGACCCTTCGGAGCCTCTCGCGATACCAGTCGATCGTCTTCACGAGCTCCAATGCCGTGCGTTTCTTCGCGCGCGCCCTCGAGGAGGAGTTCGCGCCCGCGGCCGGAAGCGAGCGGGCTCGTCGGCGCGGACTGCCTTCCCGCATCCGGACGTTCTGTGTCGGCGAGCGGACGGGCGAGGCCGCGCTGGCGGCGGGCTTTCCCGTTCATGTCGTCGCTTCGGGGCGCAGCGATGCCGAGGCGTTGCTCGCGGAGATGTTGCAGGCCCTGCCTGCGGACGACGGGCGCATCCTGATTCCGGGATCGCAGATCGCACGGAGCGTCATCGCGGATGGCCTGCGGGCGGCGGGGGCCGAGGTCGACATGATCGCCTTCTACGAGAACCGGCGCCCGGAGATCGACGTCGCCGGGCTGCGGGCGAAGCTGCTCGGTGGGGAACTCTTCGCGCTGACCTTCACGAGTCCGTCGACGGTGGATCATTTCTGGGACAGCCTCGACGGGGCCGCTCGGGAGGCCGCCAGCCGATGTATGATCGCGGCGATCGGGCGAACGACGGCGCGGCGTCTCGAACAGATCGGCCTGGGCGCCACCGTCGTGCCGGAGCGACCCGATGTATCCCTGATGGTGGCGGAGCTCGTTTCGGCGGCTGCGGAGGGGACGCCGGGGGCGATCGGGGGCGGAAGGCGATGACGGGGTGCGCCATGATGGGGCCCGCCCGGGAAGAGGTTCCGGAGAGCACAGAGAAAGGGATGGACGCAGGTGGTGCCCATCCGATGGACGGGAGACCCGGCGAAGGGGGCGGTGAATGAGTTTTCCCACCACACGGATGCGGCGTCTGCGGCGGACCGGCACCCTTCGGAGCATGGTCCGCGAGACGCGTCTGGCGCGGGAAGACCTGATCCTGCCGCTCTTCGTCGTCGAAGGCTCGGGCATCCGCGAGGCGGTCCCGTCGATGCCCGGCGTCCATCGCCATTCGGTCGATCGCGTGGTCGACGAAGCGAAGCGCGTGGCGGATCTCGGCATCCCCGCCGTGATCCTGTTCGGCATCCCGGACGAGAAGGATGCCCGGGGATCCGGCGCGGATGATCCCGACGGCATCGTCCAGCGTGCGGCCCGGGCGATCGCGGAGGCCCTGCCCTCGCTCTGCGTGATCACGGATGTCTGTCTGTGCGAATACACGGATCATGGTCATTGCGGTCTGCTTTCGGGCCAGGCGGTCGACAACGACGCCACGCTCGAACGCCTCGCCCGGACGGCGCTTTCCCATGCGCGGGCGGGTGCGTCGATCGTGGCGCCGTCGGACATGATGGACGGACGGGTGGCGGCCATCCGCCGCGAACTCGACGCGAACGGCTTCGAAGAGGTCGCGATCCTCGCCTATGCCGCCAAGTTCGCGAGTGCCTTCTACGGGCCTTTCCGGGACGCGGCCGAGAGCGCGCCGGAATTCGGGGATCGGCGTGGCTATCAGATGGATCCGCCGAATCGCCGTGAGGCCCTTCGCGAGATGCAGCTCGATCTCGAGGAGGGGGCGGACATGCTGATGGTGAAGCCCGCGCTCGCCTACCTCGACATCCTCGCCGATGCGCGACGTGAGTTCCGGGTGCCGCTGGCGGCCTATCACGTGTCGGGGGAGTACTCGATGATCAAGGCCGCGGGAGAGCGGGGCTGGCTCGATGCGGATCGTGCCATGGAGGAAGCCCTGATCTCGATCAAGCGAGCCGGCGCGGATCTGATCCTGACCTATGCCGCGGCGGAGATCGCCGAGCGGCTCTGATCGGGGTGTTCTTCGGCGCCTCTTCGGTCGGCGCCGCCAGCGGGTTCGGCGTCGGATCGGATCCGGGGCCATCGTTCCCGGAAGCAGGACCGCCGCCGCGGGGAAGGGAGTCAGCGTGTCGCTTCGCTACAAGGTCGTCGAGATCGGAACCGTGACCGACGAGGAGATCGAGAAGGCCCTCAACGAGTGGGTCGCCGAGGGCTGGACCTTCGATACGATGCAATTCGCCATGCGCGACTCCTCGAAAAGACCGAGCATGGCCTTCCTGACCTTCACGAGGGAAGAACCGGATCCGTAGCCGCGTCTCGCGACCTCCTTCCGACGGCTGGGCACGCACGGCGGGTCAATCTCCGGCGATCACGCTGGGCCAGATCTCGCGAGCCAGGAGCGCGAGCGATTCGTCGAGCGCCCGGCGCTCGATGCCCTGCAACCCGGCGCGCACGATCAGCAGGTCGATCTCCAGCCGACGGCGATCCAGGATGAGGCGATGTCGGACTTCATCGACCGTTCCGATGATCGCGCGTTCGTCGAGGGGGGCGGCCAGGGCTTCGCGAATCCGGTCGGGCATCCCCGATCGGCGTCCGGCCGTTTCGCGTTCGAGGGATCGTCTGGCCCGATCGCGTTCCGTCTCGCTCCGGGAGACGAAGACCGTCCGCATGACGAGGGAGAGGGGGCGTTCGCTTCCCGGGGGCAGGAGGGCGCGGTGGCGGGCCTGGTTCTCGGCGATGCGTTCCAGGGTCTCGACCGGAGAGGCCAGATAGGGCAGGCCCCGGCGGGCTGCCTGGGCGAGGCCCTTGGGTCCGAAGGCGGCGACCGCGAGAGGGGGATGGGGTCGGGTGGC
Organism: Deltaproteobacteria bacterium; assembly: GCA_011051925.1. Lineage (GTDB taxonomy): Bacteria > Myxococcota_A > UBA9160 > UBA9160 > UBA4427 > UBA4427. The sequence continues at coordinate 2,373 of DRKE01000138.1, read as the reverse complement.
GGTGGCGAGCGCGGAGCCCGTCTCGTTTCCCTCGGCCCAGAGGGCGAAAAGTCGGTCGAGCGCGGCATCGAAGCGGTCGCGCTTTTCCGCCGGCGGGACCCCGAACGCCTCGAGCATCCGCTTCTGGAAGCCACGGCCGAGTCCGACGAGAACCCGGCCCGCGGTCAGCCGATCGAGCGCCGCGATCTCGGCGGCGATCCTTTCGGGGGGGTGGAGCGGGAGTAGCAGTGACGTCGTTCCGAAACGCAGCGAGGGGGCGGTGAAGGCATGTCGGGCGAGTTCGACCAGGGGCGCCGGGCAGCCCCCCGTCGCGAAATGCATTTCCGGGAGCCAGATCGAGTGGAATCCCAGGGACTCGGCCAGGGCGACCTGCCGGCGCTGTCGCTCGAGCTGATCCGGGCCATGGGCACCGGCGAGGGCAAGTCCCAGGGCCGGCCTCGAAAGGCCCCAGGCGCCCGCGGCCGAGGTCGGAGGGGACAGGGCGGGCGGGGCAGGAGGCGGCACGGGGAAAAGGGTATCAGGCTCCCTGCAGGATGGAGGGCTGGACTCGCGCCAAACCACCGTTCCAGCTTCCACGCCGGGGTTTGCGGTTCCCACGGGGGTATCCTAAGCTTGTCCCCGTGAGATTCGCCCCCGAAGGTCACAACCTTCGCGGCCGATCTGCCGATCCTGCGGGTGACGATCCACCTGCGGGTGGGATTTCCAGGGAGCGCATCAATGATTGAAACGATTCTGGTAGCGACCGACGGTTCCAACGACGCGAGTGCGGCGGAACAGACCGCCATGGGTCTGGCTTCGCGACTCGGTGCGCGACTCTCGGCGATCTCGATCATCGACGAGCGCTTCCTGCATGCGCCCGCGGGCGACGGGCTGGCCCTGCCCCCCTTTCCCGAGGCGGAGGTCACGGCGTACTACCGCGCCCGGGCGGAAGCCGTGGCGCGGCGCTTCAGCGAACGGGCCCGGGGCGAAGGTCTCGAAGCGAACTGTGAAGTCGTCCAGGGGGTGCCCGACGAGCGGATCGTCGAGAAGGTCCAGGGGGCCGATCTCCTGTTGCTGGGTCGGACGGGGGCGACGGTCGGCGGTCGGAGTCCGCTGGTCGGCGCCACGGTCGACGCGGTCCTGCGAAAGACGACGAAGCCGACGATCGTCGTTCCTTCCGGTGCGCCCCTCACCGGCCCCCTCGTGCTGGGTTTCGATGGATCGCCGGGTTCGCGCATCGCGGCCCGACTGGCGGTCGAGCTGGCGAATGGACTCAACGAAGCCGTTCATGTCTTCGTCGACTCCAAGGACAAGGGGCGCGCGGTCGCGCGATTCGATGAGGTCCGGCAGCTGGTCGGGGGACTCTCGGTGCCGGTTCGGGAGACTTCCTCGACACTCGGGCGGCCCGATGTGAAGATCGTCGATACGGCCAAGGAGGTCCGGGCCAGCCTGATCGTGATGGGCGCCTACGGGCGGAACCGGATCAGCGAATATTTCCTGGGCAGCAACGCCTCTTCCGTGGTGCGGACCTCGCCGGTGTCCGTTCTGCTCGCCCGCTAGGTCATGCCGCGGACGCCCCGGCCGGTCCGACTGGCCGAGCTGGCGGATTTTCTCGGTTGCGACATCGAGGGGGACGGGACCTTCGAGATCGGAGGCTTCGCTTCGCTTCGTCGGGCGGCGCCCGACGAACTCGTCTTCGTCCGGGATGCTTCACAGGGCCCCGTGCTCTCGGAAAGCCGGGCCCGCGCCGTCCTCGCATTGCCCGGCATCGACCTCGAAGGCCGTGCGGGACTCCGCAGCCCCCGCCCGGCCCTCGACTTCTCCCGCGCGATCCGCGAATTCGCGCCCCTTCCCCGGCCGGACGTCGGCATCGCCGAGGGCGCCCTCGTGGATCCGACGGCGTCGATCGATCCCACCGCCTCGATCGGGCCCGGTGCCCGGATCGGGGCGCGCTGTCGGATTGGCGCGCGCAGCATCGTCTTCGCCAATGCGACGCTCGCGGCGGACGTCGAGATCGGCGACGACTGTTGGATCCATTCCGGTGCCGTCTTGCGGGAGGAAACCCGCGTGGGCGATCGTGTCGTGCTCCAGCCCGGCGTCGTTCTCGGGGCGGACGGATTCGGGCTCGTGCCTGACGAGGCGGGGCGCCCCGTCTCGATGGTCCAGCGGGGGCGGGTCGTCATCGAAGACGATGTCGAGATCGGCGCGAACTCGACCGTCGATCGGGCGACCCTTGACGAGACGCGGATCCGCCGGGGCGCCAAGATCGACAATCTCGTCCAGATCGCCCACAACTGCGACGTCGGCGAGGACGTGCTGATCGTCGCGCAGTCGGGGCTTTCGGGCGGCACGGTCGTGGGGCGGGGGGCGATCGTGATGGCCCAGGCCGGAACG
>DRKE01000137.1 GCA_011051925.1 Deltaproteobacteria bacterium | reverse complement strand
CACGCTTGGAAAGCGTGTGTAGGGCAACCTACCGTGGGTTCGAATCCCACTCTCTCCGCCAGGTTCATGCGTCGGATGGATGCACGCGAGTGGATTCGCCGGGGAAGACGGAGATCGACCGCCGGTTTCCGCGAGTCCATACCGACGCGAGGGTTCGGATTCCGGTTCGAGCCCGATGCGCAGGAATCCTGCGCGCCCGTAGCTCAGTTGGATAGAGCATCGGCTTGCGGAGCCGAGGGTCGCACGTTCGAGTCGTGCCGGGCGCGCCATTCCTGCCGGGGTCCATACCGGAGAGATGGTCTACAGATCATTCCGGGGACATGGTTAACACTTTCTCGAGCCCGACGACGGCTGATCAATCCGGCCGATTCGCGTGGGGCCCGAAGAGCTCCCGATTCTCCTTCTCGATCACGGCCACGATCTGCAGGAAGTCGCTCTGATCGAGTTTCGCGCCGAATGCGGAGAGGGGGAGTTCATGCGCGAGACCGCCGTCGAGTTCGATTTCGAGACGAGCGATGGTCGCGATCTCCACGCCCGAAAACGACGTGACGTTCGGAAGGGGGAGTGGGACGGGTTGTCCGCCGCATTCCTTCGCGAGATCCGCTCTCAACGGGTCCGACTGGAGACTTTCGGGGACCAGCCACGGCGTGATCGTGGGCCCGGTCGAGAAATTACGTCGCAAGATGGCGGCGGGATCGGGCAGACGCGTTCGGGAATTCCACCACACGCCGTCGAGGGCGTCCATCGCTTCGAGAGCCGTCGCTTTCGAGGTCGGGCCCAGGGCCCGAACGACCTCCCGCATCCAGGCATCGACGCTTCGGTCGTAGAGCGACGCCGAGCGGGCAGAACGTTCGAGTGCGATGGCCGTCGCGATCTTGATGCCCACGAGATTCGAGTAGAGATCCTCCGGCGAGAAAGCGGAGTCCTTTTCCGGGAAGCTGGGGGACCAGGACCATCCGTACCAGGTGGCGATCTCGTGCCAGACCGAGAGTTGGAAAGAGAGCCAGCCCGCGATCGAAAGCGCCAGCGCCACGCGTTCATGACTCGCCAGAAGCGTGGGGTCGACAGGGCGGACGGCGATCCGTCGACGCCCTCCTTCGTTCGGCAGCTCCAGCGTGATCCCGGTCTCGAGGTGCGGAAAGAGCCGGGCGGCAAGGAAGATCGTCCAATCAGCATGGTCCCGGACGTGCGCCGTGTCGATGAAGCCGCCGCGGCAGGTGAAGACCAGCCCGTTGTGTTCATCACTGAAAAGGCCGCCCTGGCCCTGATCGTCGCCCACCATCAGGAGGCCGCTGTCGTAGCGATGGGGGCCGATCTCGTCGATGAGCTTGATGTTGCCGATGCGGAGTCCGGGAATCGGAAGCGCTCCCAGCCGAGCCTTGAGGCCGTGTCCGAAGGCACAGCAAGGCCTGACATGCGTCCGCATCGGGATGTCCGGGATGCCCACCCTCTGCAGATGTCGGGAGAGTTCCTCGACCGACGGGGTGACGAGGATGCTCCAGGCGTTCTGGGGGGTCGGCGTATCCGGCGCTCGCCAGGTGACCGTGATGCCGCAGCCCGAGGCCGCGCAGGCGATCATCCACAGCGATACGAGCTGGCGGCAGGTCAATCGACTTCTCTTTCGATGTTCCGCGGACGGCGGCCGACTGCCGATCGGGATCGTTGTCGTCGGGATGGCTGCGCCTCCCGCCGGGATCGTAGCGCCTCGGGACGCGACTCCGATGCGATCGGATCGTCTGATGGCTTTTCGAAGAGCCCATAGAGGCGGGGAAGGGGCAAGAGGCGCAGACAAAGGTGCACAGTCGACACGTGAAACGATTGCCAGCCGCCGCCTGGCATCAAGACATCACCTTATATATGCTTCGATGGATGCGAACGACCCTCACCCTCGACGACGATGTCGCGAAGCGGATCGAGCGACTCCGCAAGCAGCGCGGACTGACTCTGCGGGACGTCGTGAACCAGGCGCTGCGCGAGGGCCTGGCCCGACTCGAAGCGCCAGAGCAGCCGCGAAAGGCGCATACGACCAAGGCCGTCTCGCTCGGCGGATGCCTGATCGGCAACGTTGATGACATCGCCGAGGTGCTCGCCGCAACCGAGGGAGATGGACTCCGCTGATCCTCGTCGATGCCAATATCCTCGTCTATTCGCACGTCTCCGACTTCGAGCAACATGCCGCCGCGCGCGAGTGGCTCGACGATCGGCTGAATGGCCGCACACGCGTGGGGCTTCCCTGGTCGAGCCTGCTTGCCTTCCTTCGACTCGTCACCAATCCCCGCGTATTCGCTCGGCCCGAACCCGTCGGCTCCGCATGGCAACAGATCGAAGAGTGGCTCGACTGCGAATCCGCCTGGATCCCGGCGCCCTCCGAGCGATTTCGGGAGATCCTGGCAGAGCTTGTCACGCAGGTCGCGCCGACCGGAAACCTCATTCCCGACACACAACTCGCGGCGCTCGCCATCGATCACGGATGCAGCGTCGCTTCGACGGACGGGGACTTCGGTCGATTCCCCGGGCTCCGCTGGGAGAATCCGATCGGTCGATCGCGATAGGCCCGTCGCTGTTTCATCAGGGTCGACCGGGAAGAATCAATCCGAATCCGCCAGAGGAGAGACAGAAAGGATGATGCGCTGACTTCGCGTCCCTCGGCCGTCCTACGCCACCCCGACGCCGGCCGCACGGAGTCCCTCTACCGTGGGGCCACCCGATTGGCAGCAGCTTGCAAGCTGACCATCCACGACCACTGCGGGAACGGTTCCGATGCCGAGTTCGCGGGCGCGCGCACCCACTCCAGGGTCGTTCATATCCAGAACCCGGACCTCACAGGACGGGCACGCCGTTTCCTTCACCAGCTTCACCGCGTCGTCGCACGCGGGACAACCTGCGCTGAAGACTTCGACTGTTCGTTTCATTCTTCTATCTCCTTTCAGTTTTCAGTGGGTTCGAGAAAATCCATCTTCCCTTTCGGGCGAGCAGGGGGTGGGCCCGTTCGCGACTCGCATGTTCCAGATCGTCGCCCCGAGGAGCCCGGCCAGGCCCGCATGACTGAGCCACGATTGCGCCGGGAAGAACTTGCTGCCAGCGATGAAGCCCGCCGCGACGACGCCGAGTGCCACCGCGCCATAGCATTTCCGCCGCTTCGCGTTGAGACCCAGTGCCAACAACGAGCCGATCAGAAGAACACTCGTCAACGGTGTCAGGACACCTTCTCTCGCCATGAAGCCGAACCCGAATGCGCTCATCGTTCCAGCCAATGCCGAGAGGCAGACGGGACAACCCCAGGCAGGGACCAGCCAGGCTCCAACGCCTGAAAGAACCGCAACAACACTGCGTCCGGTTTCCTGTTTCATGGCCGTCATTCCTCCCGGCCCTTGGACCGGAGGATCGAGCAGTCGCTCGTCGGGTCTCGGCCGGGTCCTCGTTCCGTGATTTTTCGGAGGGTCTCCTTCATCTCCTGAAGAGAGTGAAGCGGGTCTTCGAGGTCGGCCGGTTCTTCTTCCGCGGGCTTCTCGACGTCTCCCGCTTTCGCGTCCGGTTCACGATTGATGGGAAGCCGCTCCGAGATCGCGTTCAGGGAACAGGCCGATGCCTCGGCCCGCTTCACGGACTGAAGGTCCGGCACGGCCTCGGACGCCGGGTCGCGGGACCCGGAAGATTGCCCTGTGGACCCGGGCAGCGACCCTTCCCGTCCGTCGAAGCGAACAGCGTCGATCCCGACGCCTGCTGTCTTCGCCATCGGGCCACTCTTCATATCTCGATCTCCATGGCGACAGTATCGACCATGGACCATGGTCCAGAGTCAAGACAAAGCAGGAGGTCGAGAGCAAGATCCCCCGATCCGGACACGGCACGATTCTTCGACAGATCCGCATACCGATCGGATCTTGCGTGGTCTTTCGGCGCTGGCGTGCTCGGGTTCGCACTCCGGGTCGTCCACCTCCTCGACGGCCTTCCTGCCTTGGGGGTCGCGAACGATCCGGGCTAGTTTGCCCTTCCATGAGCGAAGAGATCTCGATCGTCCAGGCCCGCAGGATCGCACTTCACGCCCAGGGTTTCGGGGGGGCACGGCCGAAGGGACGGATCGATCGGCGGCATCTCCGCAAGACGATGCGACGGCTTCATCTGCTGCAGCTCGATTCCGTGCCGGTCGTGATCCGTACACAGTACATGCCCCTCTTCTCGCGCCTGGGACCCTATCGAAGCGAACTGCTCGACGAGATCGCCTACGACGATGGGGAATGGTTCGAGGCCTGGAGTCATGAAGCCTCGCTCCTGCCCGTCGAGTCGGAGCCCTGGTTGCGCTGGTCGAAGGACCAGGCCCGCCAGGGGCGGACCTGGAAGCATCTCCATGCGCTCGCGAAGAAGGATCCGGGATATGTCGGGGCGGTTCTCGACGAGGTGAAGGCGCGGGGGGCGCTGACGGCGGGGGAACTCTCCGATCCCCGTCCCCGATCGGGAAGAGGGTGGGGCAGTCGCTCTGCGGGCGCGGTCGCCCTCGACTGGCTCTATCGCGTCGGAGAGCTCGGGGTTCGTCGGAACAGGCGCTTCGTGAAGAGATTCGATCTTCTGGAGCGGATCGTGCCTGGGAGGATCCTTCGCTGCTCCACGCCCGGATTCGAAGCAGCCCTCGACGAGCTCATCCTGCGTTCCGCCCGCGCTCATGGGATCGCGAGCGCCGATTGTCTCGTCGACTATTTCCGATTGCCGCCTCGTCCGACCCGCGCGAGGATCGAGGCGCTGGTCGAGGATCGCAGGCTCGTTCGCTGTTGGGTCGAGGGATGGCGCCAGCCCGCCTATCGACATCCGGAGGCCATGCGGCCACGCTCGATCCATGCGGCGGCGCTGCTTTCCCCCTTCGATCCCGTCGTCTGGAACCGCAAGCGGATCCGCGCCCTCTTCGGTTTCGACTATCGCCTCGAGATCTACACACCCGAAGCGAAGCGCCGGCACGGCTACTACGTGCTGCCCTTCCTGCTGGGCGATCGACTCGTCGGACGCTTCGATCTCAAGACGGATCAGGAAGCGGGGCGGCTTCGCGTCCTTTCGGCCCATGTCGAAGAGGGGGCCGCGCCGGGAACGGTCGCCGCCGCGGCCGCGCGGGAACTCGTCCAGCTCGCCCGATTCGTCGGTCCGGCCCGGGTCGTCGTCGGGCGCCGCGGAAACCTCGTGGCCGCGCTTCGCAAGGAGGTCGCGGCCCTCGCGGACTGACGCGGGCCGGCGGAAGGGGATCACGATGGAGGGCAGGGCACGGCAGATCGTCTTTCTGCATTCGATGTGGCGCGCGCGTTCGACCTGGCTCTTCGGGCGTTTCCGGGAGAGCGGGCGATACCGATGCTACTACGAACCGCTGAACGAAGCGCTTGCCACGTTGGATGCGAGCGCTCTCGGTGAAGACGCCCGGGCTCGGGGGGATCTTCGCCATCCCCCGCTGGCTGGCGGGTACTGGCAGGCGTATCGGACGCTGCTTCCGGCGTCCGGGATCGGGGTCGAGGGATTCGAGGAGCGCTTCGCCTTCCATCGCTTCGGGCCGGAGAATGATCCGGGTCCCTATTTCGATCGTCTCATCGATCGGAGCCCCCGCTCTTCGGTCCTGTTCAAGCTGAACCGCAGCGCCTATCGGATCGCGTGGTTCACAGCGCGCCATCCCCGCGCCCGTCACTTCTTCCTCGAGCGGGATCCGAGGGACCAGTTCAGGTCCTACCGGGTCGATCCGGCCTATTTCCTGCCGATGCAACTGGTCCTGGCCTGGCTGCAGCCGCCGCTTCGCGAGAAGATGCGTCGTCGCTTTCCGGATCTCGCTCCATCCCGCTTCGAGCGGATGGGCGGGCTCGGGCGGGGCGAGGCGACGAGCCGCCTGAGACGGTTCTTCAGGAAGCGTCTCGAGCGATCGGACGAAGAACATCGATGGGCGATCTTCGAGTTCCTGCATGTCGAGGCGGGTCGCGAAGCGCGATCGGCCGGCGCCGCGATCGTCGACGTCGACGATCATGCGGCGATCGAGACCGCCTTCGGACCGCTTCTTTCCGGTCCCGGCGCAGATCGCCGGGCTTGCGCAGTCCGCTAGCGCCGACGGCCGCCGATCGTGAGTCCCGCGAGTCCGAGTGCCATCAGGAGGGCCGTCGTGGGCTCGGGGACGGGAACGATGCCGGAAAGCTTCGTCACGTGGCCGACCTGCCGCTCCTTGCCGAGGCGACTGACGCTGTCGACCCAGACGCCGAAAGACTGTCCGGCGAAGAGTCCGAGGGTCAGATCCTCACTCGCGTGGGAGAGGATGAAGGTCGTGATCCGGATGTCGTCCCCCGGCGCGATGCTCGCCGTCCCGATCTCGGCGCCGAGATCGCAGGGGCAGGGCGAACCGGCGACGTTGAAGTTGAAGCCGGGACCGAAATCGCCGACATCGTTCGCCGCGAAATCGCTCGAGGTGATGTCGGGACCCGTGATGGAAAGCCCGCTCAGGAGGCTTTCGTCGGAGACGTGGGCGTAGAATCCGCGGATGTCTCCGATGTTGGAACCGACTTCGAGTTCCAGGGTGATCACGAGGTCGCCGGGATCCGCGAGCGCGCTGTCGTCGTCGATCGTCATGACGAGCGACAAGGGGGCGCCGTGGAAGACGGTCGCCGTCGTGCTGATCGTCGCTGCCCCCGCGAGACCAGGGAGCGCGATCAGGAGCAGGAGGAGGGCGACGCCCCATCCGCTCATGAAGGGCGTCGATTTCTTGAGTCCGATCTTGAAAGGCAGCATCTGCACACTCCGCTATCCGCCCGTCCGCATCCGAGGCAGGCGATCCATCGGGAGCACCCAGGCACTCCCGCTCTCAGGATGGGTGGTGGGATGTGTCTGGAAATCGCAGGAATTTTTCTCCCGGATGCAGGAATT